>NZ_SOHB01000040.1:0-32937 GCF_004403055.1 Cryobacterium sp. TMT1-19 | reverse complement strand
GGCACCGGCGGCGGCCTGCTCGGCGTCGAGCCGCGCGATCCGGGCATCCACCTCGGCGGCGGCCGCCCGGAGTCCCGCGGTGTAGCCGGCGGCGTGCCCCCGGGCCCGGGAGGCGTCGCCGCCTGCGTCCCGCTCGCCCTGCAGGCTGGGGAAGGTCACGGCGGAGAAGTTCGACCGGGCGGTCGCTGCGTCAAACAACATAGTCGTCCTCCTCGGCACGCTGCACGGTGATGCTCCCCTGCGCCTCGAGGTCGCGGATGGCCCGCACGATCGTGGCGCGCGCTTCCTCGACCTGCGACACCCGCACGGGCGCCATGGCTTTGACCTCGTCGTCGAGGATCTCCCGGTTGCGCTCGGACAGGTTGGTGCGAATGATCGAGACCACAGAGTCCGCGGAGCCCTTCATGGCGATGGCGAGGATGCCCGCGTCGATGCCGCGGAGCACCTGCTGTACGTCTCGGTTTTCGAGCTTGACGATGTCGGCGAAGGTCAGCATCCGTGACCGGACCTCTTCGGCCAGGGCCGGATCGCGCGCATCGAGGGCTTCGAGAAGGGCGCGTTCGGTGGCCACATCGGCCCGGTTGATGATCTCGACGAGCGGCTGGATGCCGCCGACGATCTCCACCGAGTCGCGGGAGGAGGCGACGGCGCCGACCCGGGCCTTGAGGGTCTCGGTGACCACGCGCACGGCCTCGGGGGTGGCCGTGCCCATGCCGGCGATACACTGCGCCACCTCCGCGCGCAGGTCGGCGTCGAGGCCGCCGAGCACGGCGGAGGCGTGACCGGGGCGCAGGTGCGCGAGCACGAGCGCGATGGTCTGGGGCAGTTCGCCGTCAAGCAGGGTGAGGATCTGCAGCGGCTCGGCGGCGTCGAGAAACTCGAAGGCCTTGCCGGCCATCGACGAGGCCACCTTGACCATGACGCCGGCCGCTCGTTCCGCGCCGAAGGATGCCTCAAGCAGGCCGATCGCGTAGGCGTGACCGCCGCGCCGGGTGTGGGCACCCTTGACCGTGAGTTCGTGGAACTCCAGAACGGTGGTTTCGGTCACCTCCGGGTCGACCCGGCGCAACTGCACCATCTCCGCGGCGATATCGGCCGCCTCGGCCTCGGTGAACTGCTTCATCACTTCGGTGGCGCGCTGGTGCTCCATACTCATCAGCACCACGGCGACCTTCTGCGTGCCGGTCAGGGCCGGCTGGGCGTCGATCATGCGGGCTGCCGGTCATCCATCAGGCCGCGGAGGTATTCCGCGGTCTTCGCGGGGTCACGCTGAGCGAGTGCGTCGATCTCCACCCGCATCCGGTCGGAGGCCGGCGGCAGGTAGGCCACGGTCGGGGTGGGGTCGATCATGATCGGCGCGATCGGGGCGCTCAGCGGGAACGGCACCTCCGGCACGGACAGCGCGGGCCGGACCTCCATCATTTCGTCAAGCTCGATGGACTCGCGGCTCTGGCGGCGCGAACGACGCGCGTAGAGGATGAGCCCCAGCACGAAAGTGATGACAATCCCCGCGGTGATGATGGCGATGCGCATGATCTCTGCGAACCGGTCGGCGGCGGCCGCCGCTTCGGTCGCCGCGAGGGCCGCGGCGGCATCCTCTGCCGCGCCGCCGTTGAAGCTGACTACCTCGACGGTGACCGCGTCGCCGCGCTGCACGTCGATGCCGGCGGCCGAGGCCACCAGCGAGGTGACGTCGGCGACGTTGAGCTGACCCACGACGTCGGCGTTCACGGCCACCGAGACCGTCTGCCGGTTGATCTCCCCGGCCGGGATGGTGCGGGTCTCGGTCACCTTGTTGACCGCGTTGTTCTTGGTGGTGTCCTCGGAGGTGAAGGTTCCATCGCCCTCGGTGCCCGCCGGGACGGCGATGTTGTCCGGGCCGAGGACGCCGGCCGCGGAGCCGCCGGAGCCCGTGTACGACTCGGTTTTGACGGCCTCGTTGAGGGCCGGGGCATCCGTCGGGGTGGTGAACGATTCCTCAACCCGCTGTGCCGACTGGTAGCTCATGTCGGCGGCCACGACGACGGTGGCGTTGCCGGGCCCGACGACCTTGTCCAGCATGGCCTGCACGGCCCCCCGCACGCGGTCCTCGTAGGCGCCGGCCTGCTGGTCGGCGGATCCGGTCGCTCCCACGCCGACCGCCGAGAGCACGACACCCTTGGAGTCGATGACGGCCACGTCGGTGGGTGCCATTCCGGCGATGGAGGCCGAGGTGAGGTGCACGATGGACTGCACCTGGTCGGCGTTCAGGGTGCTGCCGGTGGCCGTCTCCACGAAGACGGATGCCGTGGGGTCGTTCTGCTCCGACGCGAACACGGTCTCTTCGGGGATCGCCAGGCGCACTGAGGCGTTCTTGACGCCCTTCATGGCCTTGACGGTGTTGGCGAGTTCGCCCTCGAGCGCCCGCTTGTAGGTGACCGACTGCTGGAACTCGCTGGAAGTGACACCCATGGTGTCGAGCAGCCCGTAGCCGCCCGTGCTGGAGGACGGCAGGCCGGCTGCGGCGGCCTTGAGGCGCTCGTCGTAGACGTTCTGCTGCGGCACCAGGATCGTCGCGCCACCGTCGCTGAGCTCGTAGGCGACGCCGTCGGTGCGAAGCTGCTCGACGATGGTATTCGCGTCGGAACCGCTCAGCCCGGAGAACAGGGGCGTGAAGGCCGGCTTGGTGGCCCACATGCTCAGGGCGGCGATGCCCAGGGCAAGCACGGCGACGCCGATGATGGCGACCGTGCGCTGGGCGACGGAGAAGGACCGGATGCTCTGGCCGAGGCGTGCGAAGGCCGACGTGATCGGGCGGGGCATCAGGCCTGCATCCTCATGATCTCGTTGAACGCGTCGACACCCTTATTGCGCACGGCGGCCACGAGTTCGAGGGTGACCTGGGCGCGGGTCGAGGCCAGGGCGGCCGAGTGGATGTCGGTCAGGTTTCCGGTTACGGCCTGCACCGTGAGGGTGTTGGAGGTGGCCTGCAGCTGCTGCAGATTGTCGACGGCGCCGACCAGGGCGCTGCCGAAGGCCGAACCGTCGGTGCCCTGGCTCCCTGTGGTTCCCTGCACACCCTGCATGCCCTGCATGCCCTGCACGCCGGAGAGGTATCCCGTGCCGGTCACGGACTGGATCGGGTTGATCGAACCGATGGTCATCAGGAGCGTCCAATCTGGAGTGCGGCTTCGTAGGTCGTCTTGGCACGGTCGACGACGGCGGCGTTGGCCTGGTAGCCGCGCTGCGCCATGATCAGCGCGCCCATCTGCTCGGCCATGTCGACGTCCGGGCGGCGCACGTAGCCGGCCTCGTCGGCGAGTGGGTTGCTCGGGTCGAAGGTCAGGATTCCCTCGGCGTCGCCGAGTGCCGTCCCGGCCGCATAGGCGCCGGTGGTGCCCTGGCCGGCCTGGGCGACGATGTAGCGCGCCTGGAAGGCGTCACCGTCGGTGGCGGTGACCGTGTTGGCGTTGGCGATGTTGTCCGCGACGGCGTCGAGCCATTTGCGGTGCAGGGTGAGGCCGCTGCCGGCAATCCCAATGGCGTCGAGGGTCATCAGCTGGTTCGCATCGCGGAGCGCATGGCCGTGAACGGTCCGTTGACGGCCTGCGCCGCGAACTGGTACCGCAGCACGGTGTCGATGTTGGAGAGGGTCTCGGTGTCGAGGTTGACGTTGTTGCCGTCGAGGCGGGTGGGCTCGAGGGAACTGGCGGTGGTGGCGACAGTGCTGCCGCTGCCGGCCTGCACAGACTGCGCCAGGGCATCCTCGAACGCCACACGCTTGGCGTGGTAGTTCGGCGTGTTCACGTTCGCGATGTTGTTCGCGATGGTGCGCTGGCGCAGGGCCAGCCCGTCCAGCGCGCTGGAGAGCGCCGTCATGGTCACGGATTCAAACACGGATACCCGATTCGTCGGCAAAACGAGGGCGGCCGATCCGTGGCCTGTGGTCGAGCAATCCCTGCTCGCTCCTAGCTATCGGCCGGTGGCCGAGGCGCGTAAGGAGTTGTCGCGGAACTTCTTTCCTCACGTTTTCGAGCGAAACCCCGCAACTGTCGTCGAAACGGACAACTGTTGCCCGCGCACGGGCAACAAATGTCCGAGCGGGCAACAGTTGGCCCGCATCGGCGGTAGCCGGCAACGGGCGCGAGGTGGGCGGGCAGTCAGCCGGCTATGTCGAGGTAGACGGCCTGGTCGGTGTGCTGGGCCGAGATGATGGTGCGCACGGCGGCGAGGTGCACGCCGGCGGAGCGCCGGGCATCCTCGATCTCGCTGATCAGTTCGAGCTGGCCGGAGAGCAGGCGCCGGGCGCGCGTCTCGAGGTCGGCGGGCAGCTGGCCCAGGTGTTCGGGCGCACGCCACTGCACGCCGGTAGAGAAGCGCTCCCCCGGGCCGGCCAGCACGGCGTCGCGGGCGCCCGAGCCGAGGCTCGACTCGAGCTGGTCGAGCACATCCAGCCATTCCTGGCGCTCGTTCGCAGATTCGTGGGTGTCGAGCAGAACCCTAGGCAAGACCGTACTCCCCACCGGCACGCGCCGCGCTCTGGGCCGGCAGCAGCTCGGCCGCTTCGTGCCAGGTCTGCCGCAGCGGCTCGAGCAGGGCGATGGCCTCCCGGGTGCGGGCGACATCCCGATGGATGTTGGCGCTCATCAACGCGTTGGACACGTAGGTGTACAGGGCGAACAGACCCTCGCCGCCCTCCCAGGCCTCCACGTTGAGCGAGGTCGACAGTTCGGAGACGATCGCCTGGGCGTGCAGGAGGTGCTCCGAGGCGACGGCCCAGTCCTCGATGTTCTGGGCGATCTCGGCGCGGCCGAGGTCGAGCAGCAACCGGTCGTAGAGCATCGTCAGCAGGCGCACCGGCGTGGCCGAGAGCACCGCTTCGCGGTTCAACTGTGCGCGCCGGGCCTGTGCCCCACCCATCATGCTCATAACAGCCATCATCATCCTGTGCTCGAGGTCGGGAGTCCGGCAACCTGGGCACTCAGCCACGAGGACTGTGCTTTCAGGGCGCTGAGCTGGGTTTCCAGTGCGGTGTAGGTGCTCTGCAGGGTCGCCCGGCGGGTGGCCAGGCTGCGGTCCCAGTCGGCGATGCGGTCGCCGAGGTTCTTAACCGTGGACTGCTGACCGGTGATCTTCGCGGTGATCTGCCCGTCGTATTTGTCCGACGCCGATGACGCCGCTGCCGCGACGCGGGTCGCGATCTCTTGCACTGCTGCTTTGACGGTCACCGGGTCCTTGGCGAGGGCCGCGGCGAACTTGGCCGCGTCGAACTCCATCGTTCCGGACTTCGTGATGCTGATGCCGTATTCCGAGGGCGAGTGACCGTTGATCGGTGCCGAGGCGGCCGTGAGGATGCGCTGCTTCACGTCGCGCACGGTGCTGTCGCTGGTGAAGATGCCGGCCGACAACACGGCTGCCCCCGACGCGTTGGTGCTGTTGACGACCGCGGACTTGGTGGAGATCAGCGCGAAGACGCCATTGAGGGAGCTGACCAGGCCCGAGGCCAGGGAGCCGATCTGGGCGTCGTCACGAGCGACCTTGATGGTGACCGGGTCGACGGATGCCGCGGAAACGGTGATCGCGACGCCGGGCAGCAGGTTGGCGAACGTGTTGGTGGCCGAGGTGATCGTCTGGGCAGCGGCGCTGCCGGCCCACAGGGTGACGCTGGCATTCTGGGCGGTCCGGATGATGGCGGCACCCGCGGCGGCCAGCAGGTCGGGCGCGGTGTTCGCCGTGACCTCGGCGGCGGTGCCCTGATGGACCGTGAAGGCCTTGGCCGCACCGGAGTCATTCCCGGTGAGCTGGAGCCGGTACTGGGCGACGCCGCCGGCATCCACTCCGGACGCGACCTTCGTGGCGGTGACCCCGGTGCCGGCGGCGTTGATCGCCGTGGCGACGGCGTCGAGAGAGGTCGAGCTGGCGGAAATCTCGGTGGTGACACCGCCGGAGACGATGGTCAGCACGGCCGGGTCGGCGGGCCAGGCGGTCATGGCCGCTGAGACGCCGACCTGGCTGCGAGCGAGTGCCCCGACGACGACGTCGAGTTGCCCGGCGCTGGCGTTGGCCGAGACCGCCGTTGTGACGGTGGGAGAGGTACTGGTGGCCGAGTAGAGATCGAGTGCGGCCGGCTTCGCGGCCTTGCCGGCCAGATCGGCCAGGCCGGCGATCTGGGTGTTGAGGCCCTGCAGCGCCGAGATCAGGTTCTGCGACGAGGAGACCTTGGCCTTCAGCAGCGTCTGCGGAACGGCTTCGACCTGCATCAGGGAGTTGATCAGGGAGGTGGTGTCGAGCCCGGAGACGAGTCCGTCGATGGCGTTCGTCATGTCTTCCCCTTCTTACGTTTCTGCGATCAAGCTGGATGGTGCGGGTGTAAACGTGAATGGCTGGTGGCGGCCGAGGGATGAGGTCCAGTTCATCTCTTAGGTCACCACCAGCCATAGTTCACCGTGCGGTTTCCCGAAAGGTTCAGCTACTCAGGGTTAGCGGAGCAGCGACAGCACGCCCTGAGCGGACTGGTTGGCCTGCGCGAGCATGGCGGTACCGGCCTGCGAGAGGATGCTGGAACGGGTGTACTTGACCATTTCCTCGGCCATGTCGGTGTCGCGGATGCGCGAGCCGGCAGCGGTGAGGTTCTCCTTGGAGACGGCCAGGTTCTTGATGACGCTCTCGAACCGGTTCTGGTTCGCGCCAAGCTCGGCGCGTGACGTGGACACGGCCTTGATGTTCAGGTCCAGTGCGGCGATGGTGGACAGGGCCGTTGCTGCGTCCTTGAAACCGTCAGTCGCTGCAGTTCCCAGCACCTCAATGGCGGCACCAATAGTAGACACGTTCGTGAGTTTCACGACAATCTGGTCGGTTGCAGCGACGCTGCCAGCGCCGACCTGGAAGGTCAGCGACGCCTTGACGCCGTCGAGCAGGGCCGTACCGTTGAAGTTGGTCGAGGCACCGATACGGGTAAGTTCCTTGCCCAGGGCAAGAACCTCGGTCGTGATCGCGGTACGCGAATCGGTGTTGTTCGAGTCGTTGCCGGCCTGGACTGCGAGGTCACGAACGCGCTGCAGGATCGAGGTGACCTCGTTCAGGGAACCTTCTGCGGTCTGGATGACCGAGATGCCGTCCTGGGCGTTGCGGCTGGCGACCGTGAGGCCACCGACCTGCGACTTGAGGCCCTCGGAGATGGCCAGGCCGGCCGCGTCATCCGCTGCGCGGTTGATGCGGAGGCCGCTGGAGAGCTTCTCCAGGGACTTGGACATGTCGTTCTGCGTGGCGGCCAGGTTGCGGTACGTGTTGTTGGCCGCGAGGTTGGTGTTGATCTGCATACCCATGATTAAATCCTCCGTGATTGGGTGGTGAACGCCAGGCCATCCATGGCCTGACACTGTGAGCTATCGGCCTCTGCTACGACCGCGTTAGCCGTTGATCGAAAAAACTTCTCGGGTGTCTGAACCGGCAGGATCGGCAGCATCCGTCGACCCGGCGGCGTATGCCACCCCGCTCGCGGTCGCGAGGCCGAGCATGGCCTGGTCGGCGAGGCGGGCGAGGTAGGCGCTGCGGCGGGCCGGCGCGATGCGGGACTCGGGAACGTATTCCACCTCGGCGTCGTCGGAGTAGTGCGTGCCCAGGCCGTCGCGGAGCAGACGGATGGCCTCCGCCCGCTGCTGAGACACCGCCGAGTGGGTGATCCCCAGCTCGACCGCGATCTCCTTGACTGAGCGGTCGTCGAAGTAGACCTGCTGCACGATCACGCGCATCTTATCCGGCAGTGCCGCGATGGCGGCGTGCAGGTAGGCCAGGCGCTCGGCGGAGAGCAGCGAGTCGCCGGGGAGTTCGGTTCCGGAAACCAGGAACTCGGCGGTGGCGTCGTCGAGGGTCGAGACGGTGCGCTCGGAGTCGGACAGGCCGGCGATCGCGGTCTCCCGGTCGACGCCGAGGGCGGCGGCAACCTCGTCGACGGATGCCGCGCGGCCGAGGGCGCCGGCCAGCGTCTGCTGAACGGCACGGGTCTCCTTGATGCGGCGGCGGGCCATCCGAGTGGCCCAGTCATTGGAGCGCATCTCGTCGGCGAAGGCGCCGATGATGCGGCGCCGTGCGAACGCTCCGAACGGAACGCCGAGGTCGGCGTTGAAGGCATCCGCCGAGGTGATCAGGGCGAGAGCTCCGGCCGAGGCCAGGTCGTCGCGGGAGAGGTGCCGGGCCTTGGCCCAGGTTTCGGAAACGAGGTAGCCGACGAGCGGGAGGTTGTCGATCACCAATTGGTTGCGTTCTGCACGATTCACACGGAACTCCCTGAGTGCTTGACACCTGAATTGTCCCGATCGATCAGGCAAGGGCCTGGTCGAACGAGTGGCCGGGTAGGCACGGGGACGTTGCGAGAAAGCGGGGATGTGACGCCGGGGTTCGGGGCCCAGGCCACAGAACTTCGCGGCCATGATTAAAACGTAAAGGCGCGGTCGGTGGCCGAATGCGCAACGGTGCCCCCACAACGGGGCCAGGCACCCCCACATCGGGGCGGATCACCCCGCAACGGGGGCCAGGCATCCGGTGTCTGCCGGAATCGTGTCCTCCCTTTAGTGGACACCTTCAGTCTCGGCTGACAGTCTGAATCCACACCGTGGCTAACCGGGGGCCGTCACCTGCCGATAGTCGTAGTAACAAGCCGTTGACCTGCGCGATTTTGCGCGGACCGGCCGCACCAGACGACAGGCAGTTGGAGGAGACGTGGGCGCCAATGAACTATCAGCGTTGCTGTGGCGCGAGCGGGAGCTCCTCGAACTGCTCGTCTTCAAACTCGACGAGGAACAGCTGCTGCTGACCAACGGCAAGACCCGCTGGCTGCAGCAGGGCACCCGTGAGGTGGAGCAGGTGCTCGGCCACGTTCGGGATGCCGGCCTCGCCCGCTCGGTCGAGGTTGCCGCCGTCGCCCTCGATTGGGGAACGGCCGAAGACGCCACCCTGCGCGAGCTCGTGGCTCACGCCCCCGCCGGCCCGTGGTCCGAGATCATGGCCGCGCACCTCAAGGCGATGGGTGAACTGACCACCCAGATCAAGGAACTGCGCGACGCCAACGAGCAGCTGCTGCGCTCCGCCGCCCGCTCCAGCCAGGAGACCCTGGCCGACGTGCGCGCGAACACCCAGACGTATGACGCCACCGGGGCCGCCGGTGCGCGCCCCACCGGCTCCCGACTTTTCGACCAGATTCTGTGAGGATGCCGCGATGAGCACCTTCGGAGGACTCAACACCGCCTACACCGGCCTGGTCGCCGCCCGGCAGGGTCTCGACGTCGTGGGCCAGAACATCGCCAACGCGAACACGGAGGGGTACACCCGGCAGCGGGTGACGACCTCCGCGGTGGACGCGTCGACCCGTGTGGGCCTGATGAATTCCGGGGTGCGCCCCGGCCAGGGTGTCAGCGTCGACGGAATCGCCCGCCTCGGCAGCGCGTCGCTGGACGCCCAGGTGCGCGGCACCGCCGCGGTCGCCGGATACTCCGCGGTGCGGGCGAACGCGCTGAGCTCCGTCGAGGCCTCGCTGAAGGAGCCCGGCGAGAACGGGCTCTCCGCCCAGCTGCAGGAGTTCTGGGCCGGCTGGCACGACGTGGCCAACGCCGCCGGTGAGACCGCGCCCGCCGGGGTGCTGCTGTCCCAGGCCGGCGCCGTCACCACCCAGATCAGGCAGGGGTACCAGGCGGTCGCCGCAAAGTGGTCGTCGGAACGCGGAAGCGTGGACACCATGGTCGCCGAGATCAACGGCGCGGCCGCCCAGGTGGCCGAGCTGAACGCGCGCATCCGTCAGTCGATTGCGGGCGGCGGAAACGCCAACGAGCTGATCGACCAGCGCAGCGGTCTCACCACGACCCTGGCCGCCCTCACCGGCGGCACCGTCGTCAACCGCCCCGACGGCACCGTCGACGTGCTCGTGGGCGGCAACGCGCTGGTCACCGGCGACACCGCCCGCCCACTCGTTGCGCTCGGTGCGCGCACCCTCGACGGTCCGAACGGCCTCACCGACCCGGCCGGCACCGCCGGGCCCGTGCGCGTGGAGTGGGCCGACCGCACCGGCGCGATCCCCGTCGACGGCGGCGAGCTCGCCGGCGCGCTCTCCCTGCTCACGAAAACGGATGCCGCCGGCACCGGCGGCGCCCTCGCCGAAGCCGCCGCGGCGTACAACTCCTTCGCCACGGGCCTGGCCGCGAAGGTCAACGCGATCTATTCCACCGGCGACAACTCGACCCGCCCCGGCCCCTTCTTCGGCTCGGCGGGCACGGGACCGGCCGCGCTGGGCCTGTCCGTCAAACCGACGAACGCCGCCGAGCTCTCAACCGGGCTCACCGCGAACGGCGCCCTCGACGGCTCCATCGCCGACAGGATCGCCCAGCTCGGCGCCGGCACGGCCGTGGACGCCGCGGGAAACCCGGTGCGGTCCCCCAGCACCGACTGGTCGAACATTGTCACCTCGCTGGCCGTGACCACGAAGAACGCGCTGCGCCAGGCATCCCTCGCCGACCTCACCTCGACCGCCGCGGTGGGCGCTCAGCTGTCGAACTCCTCCGTCGATCTCGACGAGGAGAACGTCAACCTGCTTATGTTCCAGCACGCGTACCAGGGCGCCGCCCGGGTACTGACCGCCGTGGACGAAATGCTCGACACCCTGATCAATCGCACCGGACTGGTGGGAAGGTAACCCATGATCGCCCGCGTCACCTCCCAGACCCAGATGCGCTCCGCGCAGACCAATCTGCAGGCCAACCTCGCCCGGATGGCGCAGTTGCAGGAGCAGGCCACCACGCTCAAGGCCATCGCCCGCCCCTCCGACGACCCCGCTCGGGCAGCCGATTCCCTCACCGTGCGCGCCGAGCAGCGCGCGGTCACGCAGTACGCCCGCAACGCCGACAACGGCGACGGCTGGCTCACCACCGCCAGCATGGCACTGGCCGAGGCCACGAACCTGCTGAACCAGGTGCGCGACCTGACCGTGCAGGGTGCCAACGACGGCGCTCTCTCCCCCGCCGCGAAGGAGGCCATCGCGGCCCGCCTCGACGGCCTCACCCAGAACCTGCTCGCGCAGGCGAACGCCGACTACCTGGGCCGCAGCGTCTTCGCCGGAAATTCGGATGCCGGGCTCGCCTTCCGGGACGACCCCGACTTCACCTTCACGGGCACCGCGACCGCGAGCGTCGACCGCCGCATCGGCGCGGACACCACCGTGAGGGTCGACGCCGACGGCGCCGCCATCTTCGGCACGGCTACGAATTCGATTTTTGCTCTGATCGGCACCATCGCCGACGACTTGCGCGCCGGCACGAACGTGGGTGCCCACCTCACAGCCATAGACTTGGCAATGAAGACCGTGCTCACGGCGCAGACCGATGTCGGTGTACGTCAGGCCCAGATCCAGAAAGCCGGGGAAGCACTCGTGCAGCACAAGGGAAATCTCGAGGCCCAGCGGGCCGGAATCGAGGATATCGACCTCGGCCAGGCCATCCTGGACCTGAAACTGCAGGAGGTCACCTATCAGGCGGCCCTGTCGGTCACCGCCCGGGTGCTCCAGCCGACGCTGATGGACTTCCTCCGATGAGCGCCGTTTCGACCGCCGGCACCGTGACCGCAGCCCTGAGCTTCGTGTCCCCGCCGCCCGGGCTGGACCCGCTGACCGAGTTCAGCCTGACCGAGATTCCCGGCGCCGACGGCCTGTTCTCGCTGCAGTCCGCAGAGGACCAGCGAACCCGTCTGTTCGTGCTCGACGCATCCGTCTACCTGCCCGATTACTCCCCCGTGATCAGCGACGAGCACGCGGCATCGCTCGACCTGACCGGGCCGGATGACGCGCTGCTGCTCGTGGTGACGAACCCCGGCGAGGACGGAACGACCGTGAACCTGATGGCGCCGATCGTCGTCAATGCCGCGTCCGGTCGCTCGGCGCAGATCATCCTCGACGGCCAGGACTGGCCGCTCCGCGCCGAGCTGGGTGCCCGCTCGGCCTGACCGGACGGCTCACCCTGCCGGCTTGGCGACCGAGTGGCTGCACTGCTGGGTGTCGCCCGGCGGATAGCCTTCGGATATGACCCAGGGCATCGATCTGCATTGCGGCGCACACCACCTCCCCGCAGCACTCGACGTTGAGACGCTCCTGGCCGGCCGGATGCCGGTCGACCCGGCCCAGGCCCGGTTGCGAAGCGAATATATCGACTTCGTGCGGGCGGGCCGCGGTTCTTCGCTCGACCGCGACGGCGGCGCCGAGCATCTGACCGCGAGTTGCTTCGTCTTCACTCCGGACCTGAGTCGCGTGCTGCTCTGCTTCCATAAAAAGGGCCGGTTCTGGGTGCAACTCGGCGGGCACATCGAGGCATCCGACCCCTCCGTGGCCGCGGCAGCCCTGCGCGAGGCCCGCGAAGAGGGCGGCATCGCCGAACTCAGTCCTCTCGACGGCCGACTCGTCGCCGGGACCGGCGACCCGTTGCCGGTCGACGTGCACCGGCACGCGCTCAGTTCGCGGTTCGGGCGCTGCACCACGCACTGGGACATCGGTTTCGCGGCTGTCGCACGGGCCGATGCGATGCCCGTGACGAGCCACGAGAGCGAAGACGTCGCCTGGTGGCCGACGGATGCCCTGCCGCAGCAGGTCCCGCAGGGTTTCGGCGACCGCCTGGCCGTGGTGCTTCGCGAGTTGGCACACCGGCTGGGCGCGCACTGAGTACGCGCCGAGCAGGCGCCGGGCACGCGCCGGGCACGCGCCGAGCATGCGCCGGGCACGCACTGAGCACGCGCCGAGCACGCACTGAGCACGCGCCGAGCATGACGGCCAAGCGAGGGACCGGGCGGCGCCTCCGCGCCGCCCGGGATCGGTGAGTGGGGTGACCGGGGTGGCTAGATCGTCTGCGAGATGCAGATGAAGTTGCCTTCGGTGTCGCGGAACCAGGCCGATTTCATGTCGTCGGCCGTGACGACCCCGTTCACCGTCTTCATGCCGGGGATGTCGAATTCCTCGAAGACGACTCCGCGTTCGCGGAGCGTGCTCATCTCGGCGTCGAGGTCATCCGTGATCCAGCCCATCTGGGTGTTCTGGGCCGTGCCGGCCTTACTGGTCTCGTAGATCTCGAAGACCGATCCCGACCCGACGTGGTACACGAGGACTCCCTCGTGGGTTTCGTCGGGGTCGAGGCCGAGCGCGTCGTGGTAGAACGACTGGGCTCGTTTGAGGTCCGCCGCCGGTAACACGGTGTGCAGTTCTTTCATCATTGTGAAACGCCTCCTTGGTGGTGCAGGTGATTCGTGCCGCGTGTGGAGGGGTAGACGTTGAAGCCGCCGCGTATCGGGCATCCCGCGCCGCACTGGATGTCGATCAGGGCGTGCTACCGAGGCGGAGTGCCGACTGTCGGTGAAGCGGTGAGCGCGAATCGTGGCCGGAACTTTTCGCCCAGCAGGGGTAGGTTGACCACCCCGGCGGGCGTTGACTTTTCGCTTCTTCCACCTCAAACATACGCCGAAGGCCCGCCCGAGTGAAGAGCCGTTTCCGATGGCCAGCCCCGGTGGTCGGCCCGGTGGTCGAGCTTGTCGAGACCCGGTGCGTCGACCTCCAGAGGTTCGCCGGGGCATCCGTCTCGGTCGAATTCGCTGACCTCGGAGATTCTCGCGACACACCGGGCAACCGGCGACCACAACCGGTGTTTTGCCAAAAATCTCCGCGTTTACGTGACAACGGATGCGTGCCGCCGGCCCAGTAGCGGATGCCCGCAGCGGGCCCTGGGCGCGTTGCTCTACTCCTCCACAATACGGGTGTGATCAGGTTATCCACAGGGTACTGACGGGTGTCGATCTGGCCCCACGAATGTCAGTGGCCGCCCGTAACGTGTGACTCATGAAGCCCTCATACCGTGAGCAGCTAGAACGCCTGGGTCGTCACTTCGATGCGATCCGGGAGACGCAGGCGGAGTCCGCCCGGGTCGACGCCCGCCTGGCCGAGCAGGTCGATCAGGCCCGCCGGTTTGCCGAGGCCCTGGCCCGGGACGCGGTCCAGGCAGCCAAAGACAAGGCTCGGGAAGGTCCTCCGGCCATGTCCGGGGTCACGGCCGGGGTGCCTCGTGCCCGGTGGGATGCCGCCATGGTCGCCAAACGGGAGTTCGTCACCGAGCTGGCGTGCACCCTGCGGCTGCCGGTGCGCTCGACCGAGACCCTGATCGCCGAAAGCCAGACCCTGATGAATGAGCTGCCCGCCACCCGGGCCGCGCTGCAGGACGGGTCGATCACGTACCGGCACGCGCAGGCGATCATGAACCAGGCCTGGTCACTCCCCGCCGAGGCACTGGCCGGGTTCGAAGAGGCGCTGTTGAAATCCGCTCCGCACCTGACCGTGGCCAACCTGAAGTACAAGGCACGCGTCATGCGGGAACGGCAACACCCGGAGTCGATCACAGTCCGGCACCAGAAATCGGTGGCCGACCGCACGGTGGTCTTCGAGCCGGAGCCCGACGGGATGGCGTCGCTGTACTGGTTCGACTCGGCGGAGAAGGTGAAGGCCGGGTACGACCGCCTCACCGTGATGGGGATGAGCCTGCAGGGCCCGAACGAGACCCGCGCGTTGACGCAGCTGCGGGCGGACGTGTTCGAAGACCTCATCCTCGACGGGGTCACCGCCTCCGGGGTGGGCAAGGGAATCCGGGGCTCGGTGCACGTGACCGTCCCGGTGATGACGCTCCTCGGCCACTCCGAGGAACCCGGCCACCTCGAGGGATACGGACCGATCGACCCCGACACCGCACGCGAGATCGCGGCTCGGGCACCCGGCTTCATCCGAATCCTGATCCACCCGGAGACGGGAGTGGTGCTCTCGGTCGGGCGCACCCGCTACAAGGTGCCGAAGGAACTGCGACGGTACCTCCGGGTGCGAGACGAAACCTGCCGGTGGCCGGGCTGCCGCCGGGCGGCGACACAGTGCGACATCGACCACACCCTCGACTGGCAGTTCGACGGGCTGACGGAGCACGACAACCTGGCGCATCTGTGTCCGGCCGACCATGCGCTGAAGTGAGAGACCCGGTGGACCTACATGCACCTGCCGGACGGCACGCTGAAGTGGACATCGCCGACCGGGCGCACGTTCATCAGTGAGCCGGCCACGATCATCCGTGCGCCGGAGCGTCGACCGAAGCCGGGGCCGCAGCCGGGGCCGCAGCCGGGGCCGCAGCCGAGGCCTTCATCTGACGCGAGGTCTCGGCCACCCGAAGCGGACGAGCCGCCACCGTTCTGATGTACCACCGTTCTGATGCTCCGATGCTCCGATGCTCCGATGCTCGCAGCGTCGGACGCGCTCAGCGTCCGTCTCAGTGTGCGGCGTCGACGAATTTCAGCCCGACGACGCACCCCACTAGGCCGAGGATGAGCAGAATCTTCAGCAGAGAAGCCGGCTCGGCGCCGAAGACCATGGCGTAGAGCACGGTGAGCGCCGCACCGATCCCGACCCAGACGGCATACGCGGTCCCGGTCGAGATGTCCCGCATGGCAAAGGCCAGCCCGCCCATGCTGAGCGCGAGCGCCACCGCGAACACGACGGATGGCCACAGTCGGGTGAACCCGGCCGACTTACCGAGCGCCGTGGCCCAGACCGCTTCCAGAACCCCGGACACAATGAGAATGATCCACGACATGACAACAGCTCCCGTGGCCAGTCTTGTCGCGTGCCGGGTACTGAACCGTCGTCCGGAGCCGCGTCGCGCGGCCTCGGCCCACCCTAGCCTCCGAGCCTGCGCGATCCCTGCGCAGACCTACACAAGCCCTACACGAGCCCTACCCCGCGAGCAGAGCCGCCTCGAACGCCACCCACGGCAGCATCGCGCACTTGACGCGGGCCGGGTAACGAGAGACGCCGGCGAAGGCGGCAGCGTCACCGAGCACGTCCTCGTCGGGCTCGATCGTGCCGCGCGAGCGCAGCATCTCGCGGAAGGTGTTCAGCACGGCCCGCGCGGTGGCGACGTTCTCGCCCCGCACGATGTCGTGCAGCACGGATGCCGAGGCCATCGAAATCGAGCATCCGTCGCCGGCCCAGGCGAACTCCTCGATCACGACGTCGTCGGCAGGCTCGCCGGCCGACGCGGGCGAGCCGCCGGATTCACCGGCACGCAGGCCGATGCGCACGGTCACCTCGTCCCCGCAGGTCGTGTTCACCTGGTGCGACTCCGTCACGCGCAACCCGGAACCCGCACCGGCAGGGGAAGCACCGGCAGCAGTCCCGGCTTCCTCGAGGGGTGGCAGCCTCTCCGCCGAGGCACCGTGCCGGGCCTTGGCGTGGTCGAGAATGATCTGCTGGTAGAGCTGCTGCATGGCACTTTGGGTCATGACTTCACTCCGAAGAACGGGGCAACCTCGGCCAGGGTCGCCAGGAACCGGTCCACCTCGTCGGTGGTCGTGTACAGGTAGGTGCTCGCCCGCGTCGACGCGGTCACGCCGAGCCGGCGGTGCAGCGGCTGGGCGCAATGGTGCCCGACGCGCACCGCGATACCGGCCTCGTCGAGGTACTGACCGACATCGTGGGCGTGCACCCCGGCCAGGTCGAAACTGGCCAGACCAATGCGGTCGACTCCGGCCGGCGGCCCGAGCAGACGCACCCCGGGAATGCCGACGAGCCCGGCCACGAGGCGCTGCCCCAGTTCGGCCTCGCGCGCGGCGATGCGTTCCATCCCGGTCTCGGTCAGGTATTCCACCGCGGCGGCCAAGGCGATCGCCTGGGAGATGCGCTGGGTACCGGCCTCGAACCGCTGCGGCGGGGCGAGGAACTCGGCGGTGTGCATGTCCACGGTGGTGATCATGGATCCGCCGGTGAGGAACGGCGGCATGCCCGCGAGCAGCTCGGCCTTGCCGTAGAGCACACCGATGCCGGTCGGGCCGAGCATCTTGTGCCCGGAGAAGACGGCGAAGTCCACGTCGAGGGCGGCGACATCCACAGGCAGATGCGGCACCGACTGGCAGGCGTCCAGCAGCACCAGCGCGCCCACCGAGCGGGCCAGAGCTACGAGCTCGGCGACCGGGTTGATCGTGCCCACCACGTTGGAGGCGTGCGTGAGCGCGAGCAGGCGGGTGCGGGCTCCGATGACTCCCGCCGCCGCGGCCAGGTCGAGCGTGCCGTCACCCTGAACCGGGATGAACCGCAGGGTCGCGCCGGTACGCAACGCGAGCTGCTGCCACGGAATCAGGTTGGCGTGGTGCTCCATCTCGGTGACGACGATCTCGTCGCCGGCGCCGAGTGAGAATCGTGTCGCCGCGGGGCCGCCGAGGCCGAGCGACGCGTTGGAGAAGGCGTAGGCGACGAGGTTGATGCCCTCGGTCGCGTTCGACGTCCAGACGATCTCGTCGGCCTCCGCCCCGATGAACGCGGCCACGGTCGCCCGGGCTGCCTCGAACGTCTCGGTGGCTCCGAACGCGAGCGTGTGGGCCCCGCGGTGCACGGCTGCGTTGCGCTGCTCGTAGAACTCCTGCTCGGCCTCCATGACGCTGAGCGGGTTCTGCGAGGTAGCGCCCGAGTCGAGGTAATTGAGCGGATGCCCATTGACCAGCTGATCGAGAATCGGGAAGTCGTTGCGGATGCGGTCGACTTCCTCGTCCGTCAGCGGGCGAGCCATCGCACGGGTGGACGGTGAAGCGGAAGACGTCATATCAACCAGCGTATTCCCTCCCCCGGGCAATGCACACCGAACTCTGACAGGGGTGTCACGGCGAGGCAGACAGGTCGAGCCCGAACGTCAGGGCCCGGGTGAACTCGGCCTGCGGGTGCGCGAACACCGAGCGGGTCGGCCCCTCCTCGATGATGCGCCCGCCCTGCAGCACAATCACCCGGTCGGCCAGCGCGAGGGCGTCGAGCGGGTCGTGGGTGACCAGGATGACGGACCGATCGAGCAGTACCCGGTGCAGCAACTGGCGCTGGGCGGGCACCGCCGCCACGTCGAGCGCGGTCATGGGCTCGTCGAGCAGCAGCAGCCGCGGGCTGGCCGCGAGAGCCCGGGCCACCGCGACCCGCTGGGCCTGGCCGCCGGACAGCATCCCGGGCCGCCGGTCGGCGAAGTCGGACACCTCGGCGGCGGCGAGCCACTCGTCGGCGAGAAGTCGTGACGCATCCCGGGATTCCCCCGCGCTGCGCGGCCCGAACGCCACATTGTCGCGCACGTTCAGGTGCGGGAAGAGCAGCGGCTCCTGGGCGAGCAGCACCGTGCGTCGGGCGTGCGGCGGTGTGAAGATGCCCGACCGCCCACCGTCGGCACGGTCTGCGCCGCCGGCACGGTCTGCACCGTCGGCCGCCAGATCGAAGAAGACCTGCCCGTCGAGGGTGGCCCGACCCGAATCGGGCCGCAGCAGACCCGCGCAGAGCTCGACGATGGTGGACTTGCCGGCCCCGTTGGAGCCGAGCAGCGCCACCGTCTCGCCCGGCAACACGGTGAAGGCGACCTCCAGTCCGCGCCGGCGCATCACGGCGGCCAGTTCGAAGGTCACGACAGTCCGCGCGGCCGGTGGGTGGCGACCATCACGATCAGGGCGACGGCCACGAGGAGGAGAGCCAGGGCGACGGCCGCATCCGCATCCGTTTCCCGCTGCAGGTAGATCTCGAGCGGCAGCGTGCGGGTGACCCCCTGCAGGCTGCCGGCGAACGTGAGGGTCGCCCCGAACTCACCGAGCGCGCGCGCGAACGCGAGCACCGCGCCGGAGACCAGACCGGGCAGCACCAGCGGTAGCGTCACCCGCCGGAAGACCGTGCCGGGGGTGGCGCCGAGCGTGGCGGCGACCGCCTCGAAGCGCGCGCCGGAGGCCCGCAGGGTCGCCTCCACGCTCAGCACCAGGAACGGCAGCGCCACGAAGGTCTGCGCGAGCACGACGGCGGTGGTCGAGAACGCGATCTGGATTCCGAGCACCTCGAAGGTCTCGCCGAGCAGGCCGCGGCGCCCGAAGGTCGACAGCAGGGCGATACCGCCCACAACGGGCGGCAGCACGAGCGGCAGCAGAACGACGGCGCGCACGAGGCGTTGTCCGGGAAACCGGCTGCGGGCCAGGCCGAGAGCCATCGGCACGCCGAACAGCAGGCAGAGCACGGTGCTCATCATGGCGGTGCGCAGGCTGAGCAGCAGCGCCGCGACCGCCGCTTCGGAGGTCACGAGCGCACCGAACCGGGACCAGTCAACGCGCAGGGTCATGCCCACGATCGGCAGCACGATGAACAGAGCGCCGAGGGCAGCCACGAGAAGGGTCCAGCGGGGCACGCCGAGGGTGACCCGGCCGTCGTGGGGGCCGGTGTGGGAGTCGGAGCGACTCACCACCACCTCACGGCGCGCCAAAACCGGCCGCCCCGAGCACGGTCTGACCGGTCGCTCCGGTCACGAACCGGGTGAAGGCTGCCCCGAGCAGCGCCTGCTCACTGCCCGCCACGACGGCGATCGGGTATTCATTCACGGCCTGATCTGCCTCCGGCACCGGGATGCCGAGAACCGCGTCGCCGGCGGAGGTTACGTCGGTCACATAGACGAGCCCGGCATCCGCGTCGCCCGATGTGACCTTGCCGAGCACGCCGGTGACGGCGTTCTCTTCGCTCACCGGCGCGAGCCGGACGCCGGCCGCCGCCTCGAGGGCCGGCAGCGCGGCGCCGCACGGCACCTGCGGCGCGCAGACCACTACGTCCACATTCGGCGCGGCGAGGTCGGCGAAGGAATCGATGCCGGCCGGGTTGTCGGCGGGCACGGCGATCATGAGGGTGTTGGTGGCGAAGACCACCGGGACGCCGTCGAGGAGGCCGTCGCCGCTGAGCTTGGCCATGGTCCTGGCGTCCGCGGCCGCGAACACATCGGCAGGGGCGCCCTCCCGGATCTGGGTCACGAGGTCGGCCGAGCCCCCGAAGTTGAGCGCGACCGTTACGCCGGGATGGACGGCCTCGAACCGGTCGGCCAGCTCGGTGAAGGTCTCGGTGAGGGATGCCGCGGCGAACACGGTGAGCGTCTCGCCCTGCCCCGTAGACGCCCCGGTTGCCCCCGACGAGGCCCCGGCCGTTCCTGCGCAGCCGGCCAGCACGACGGATGCCGCCGCCAGCCCGACCGCGACGCGCACGCTCCACAATCGGGTCACGACTGGCCCTTCGGGGTTTCGACGATCACGGTGGTGGCCTTGACCACGGCCACGGCCACCGACCCCGGCACCAGGCCGAGGTCACGCACGGCCTCGGTGCTCATCAGGGACACCACCCGGTGGGGGCCGCACTGCAGCTCGACCTGGCTCATCACCGGATCGCTCACCACGCGGGTGACCAGCCCGACGAAACGATTGCGGGCCGAGCTCGCCGTCGTGGACGGATCCGCGGGCGACAGCGCGTCCTCTCGGGCCAGCGCGGTCTCCCGGGCCAGGTGGGCCAGGTCGGATCCGTCGACGACCATGCGTCCGGCGTCGTCGGTGCTCGCGGCGAGCGCCCCATTGTCGATCCAGCGCCGCAGGGTGTCGTCGCTGACCCCGAGGTATCCGGCGGCTTCCTTGATCCGTATCTGAGACATATTGAGCATCTTATTACCGCATCTGCGGAATAGACACCGGGAGGGGTGGGAACGCGACTGCCGCAGTGGGGCAGGATGGAGCGCGTGACCGCCACAGCGAACCTTCCGTCGACTCCGTCCGAACCCACCGAACCACGCGCACCGCGCGCACCGCGCCGCGCGCAGGTCATCGTCGCCTCCACCCGCGCCGCGGCCGGGGTCTACCCGGACCGCACCGGCCCCGTCCTCGATGCCTGGCTGCGAGAGCGCGGCTTCACGCTCGGCGAGCGCCGCGTCGTGCCCGACGGCGCCCCGGTCGGCGCTGCCCTGATCGAGGCCCTCGACGCTGGCATCGACCTTGTGATCACCACGGGCGGCACGGGCGTCAGCCCCCACGACCTCACCCCTGAGCAGACCCTCCCGCACCTCGACCGGCTGCTCCCCGGGCTGATGGAGGAATTCCGCCGCCGCGGCGCCGCATCCACCCCTCTGGCCGTCATCTCACGCGGTCACGCCGGGATCGCCCGCGGGCGCACCCTGGTGATCAACCTCCCCGGCTCCCCCAACGGCGTGAAGGATGGGCTGGGTCTCCTCGCCGACGTGCTCGACCACATCCTCGACCAGCTCCACGGTGTGGACCACTAGCTGGACTGGCCCACTGGCCCCACTAGCTCCACTGGCCCCACGAGCTCCTCTGGCTCCACTAGCCCCACTGGCTCCGGCCCGAACGAATTCGACGGAGATTCTGGTCAAATCGGCCCAAAACACGCCTAAAATCCGCTTTTGGCTGCAAATCTCCGTCGAATTGGTTCGCCCCCGCCCTCCCGCGCACCCGTGCCCTGCGCGAAAACAGGGTAGCTCGCCGTGAGGATGCCGCGAGCACGCGCGTCGACTCGCGGGGCGACTCGGGCGAGTGGATAATTCAGGGTGTCGACCTGCACCCGAGCGGTCGAGTGAGGGAAACGATGGACCTCAACACCGTGTTCACGATCACCCCCGCCCGTCACCGTGACGATCTCGCGCTCCTCGACGCCCAGGTGGCCCCGCTCGCGGGCGGCTCCGACCTGTTCGCTGACCCGCAGACGCACCTCACCGGGCTGGTCGACCTGCAGACCCTGGGCTGGCCCGCTCTGACCCTGACGACGGATGCCGGCACCCTGGACACCGGCCCAAGTGCCGCCACCGGCACGGATGCCCACACCGGCGAGCGCGCCACCGGCACCACCCCCGGCCTCACCATCGCCGCCACCTGCACCATCGCCGAACTCTCCCGGCTGGCGGCCGCACCCGGCTGGACCGCGCATCCGCTGATCTTCCAGTGCTGCACGGCCCTGTACGGCTCATTCAAGATCTGGAACGTCGCCACCGTCGGCGGCAACCTCTGCGCCTCCCTGCCGGCCGGCCCGATGACCAGCCTGGCTGCCGCCCTCGACGCGGAGGTGCTGATCTGGCGTCGTGACGGCAGCGACGAACGGATGCCCGCAGCGTCCTTCGTCACCGGCAACACCACCAACGCGCTCCGCACCGGCGATGTGCTGCGGTCCATCCACGTGCCGACCTCCTCGCTGGCGGCCCGCACCGCATACCGCAAGATCGCCCTCTCCCCACTCGGCCGCTCCGGCGCCGTGCTGATCGGCCGGCTCGACCGCGCCGACCTCTCCGACAGCGACGACACAACCGCCCGCGACGCCAGCGCCGGCACCGGCCGCTTCGTGCTCACCGTCACCGCCGGCACCGTGCGTCCGGTGCAGCTGCGCTACGACTCCCTGCCCGACGCGGGCACACTCGCCCAGGACATCGCCGCCATCGACTGCTGGTTCACGGATGCCCACGGCGCCGCCGACTGGCGCCGCGCCGTGAGCGGCGTGCTCGGCGAGGAGATCCGAGCCGAGCTGGAACAGCAGCCCGAACCGAGACAAGAACCCGAACCGGCCGCGCGAGACCAGGCGGCACCCCGGAACGGAGACCGCTCATGAGATTCCAGATCAACGGCGAACCCGTCGACGCCTCCCCTGCCCCCGGGCAGTGCCTGCGCTCCTTCATCCGCGACCAGGAGCACTTCGAAGTCAAGAAGGGCTGCGACACCGGCGACTGCGGCGCCTGCTCCGTGCTGGTCGACGGCACACCGGTGCACTCCTGCATCTACCCGGCGTTCCGGGCCGAGGGCACAGAGGTCACGACCGTGGCCGGGCTCGGCCTGCCCGGTGATCTGGCCCCGATCCAGCAGCGCTTCGTCGACGCCGCCGGGTTCCAATGCGGGTTCTGCACCGCCGGCATGATCGTGACCGCGTCCGCCCTGACCGAGACCGACCTTGACGACCTCCCCCGCCTGCTCAAGGGCAACCTGTGCCGCTGTACCGGCTACCGCGCCATCGAGGACGCCATCCGCGGCAGCCACACCCCCGTCAACGGCTCAGCCAGGTCAGACGGCTCCTGTCGCACCGACGCACCGGCACGCACCGGCCTGGGCCCGGTCGTCCAGACCGGACCGCGCCCCGGCACGGTCGGCACCTCCCTGGCGGCCCCGGCCAGCGAACGCGTGGTCAGTGGGCAGGAGCCGTACACCCTCGACGTCACGGTGCCCGGCCTCCTGCACCTCAGCGTGCTGCAGAGCACGCAGGCGCACGCGCGCATCCGTTCGATCCAAACCGAGGCAGCCGTGGCCCTGCCCGGGGTGCACGCCGTGCTCACTTACGCCGACTCCCCGGCCACCCTGTTCTCCACCGCCCGGCACGAGGACCGCCTCGACGACCCCGACGACACCCTCGTGCTCGATTCGGTCGTGCGGTTCCGCGGCCAGCGCGTCGCGGCCGTCGTCGCCGACACCCTCGCCATCGCCGAGGCCGCCTGCCGCCTGATCGAGATCGACTACGAGACGCTCCCGGCCGTCTTCGACCCGCACGCCGCTCTCCTGCCCGGCGCTCCCCTGGTGCACGGCGACAAGGATGCCACCGCGAGCCGGCTGGCCGACCCGACCCGCAACCTGGTGGCCGAGCTGCACGGCGAATACGGCGACATCGCGGCCGGCCTGGCCGGCGCCGCCCACAGCGTGAGCGGAACCTGGCAGACCCAACGGGTGGCGCATACCCATTTGGAGACGCACGCCACCATCGGCTGGCTGGAGCCCGGCACGGCAGACGCATCGGCAGGCGGCGACCGGCTCATCCTGCGCACCAGTTCCCAGGTGCCGTTCCTGGTGCACCGCGAGATCTGCCGCCTATTCGCCCTCGACCCGGAGCGGCTGCGCGTGTTCACGGCCCGGGTCGGCGGCGGCTTCGGCGGCAAGCAGGAAATTTTGACCGAGGACATCGTCGCGCTCGCGGTGCTGAAGACCGGGCGCCCCGTGCAATACGAGTTCAGCCGTTCCGACGAGTTCACCCTCTCCCCGGCCCGTCACCCCATGCGCATCGACGTCACCCTCGGCGCCGACGACGCCGGCCGCCTCACCGCACTGAAGCTGGGTTTGCTCGCCGACACCGGCGCCTATGGCAACCACGGCCCCGGGGTGATGTTCCACGGCAGCTCCGAGTCGGTCAGCCTCTATCGGGTGCCCAACAAGCGGGTGGATGCCCGAAGCGTCTACACGAACAACCTCCCGTCGGGCGCCTTCCGCGGCTACGGCCTCGGCCAGGTGATCTTCGGCGTCGAGTCCGCACTCGACGAGCTCGCCCGCACCGTCGGCATCAACCCGTTCGACCTGCGCCGGCGAAACTCGGTCGGCCCGAACGACCCGCTCGTGGTCACCCATGTGGAGGGCGAGGACCTCATCTTCGGCAGCTACGGACTCGACCAGTGCTTCGACCTGGCCCAGACGGCCCTGGCCCGCGGCAACGGCGCCACCGTGCCGTCCGGCGAGCACTGGAAGACCGGCGAGGGCATGGCCACCGCCATGATCGCGACCACCCCGCCGCGCGGGCACTACGCGCAGGCCTCGGTCACCCTCGAAAACGCGGTCCTCGAATCCCCCACCCGCTACACCGTCCGCGTCGGCACGGCCGAGTTCGGCAACGGCACCACCACGGTGCACGCGCAGCTCGCCGCCACGGCCCTGCACACGACTCCCGACCGGATCGAGATCCTGCAGTCCGACACTGATGCCATCGGCTACGACACCGGCGCGTTCGGCTCCGCGGGCGTCGTCATCGCCGGCAAGGCCGTGCTCGCGGCGGCGAACGACCTGGCCGACACGCTGCGGTCCGCCGCCACGGAGAGGCACCCGGAGATCCCCGCCGCCGCCTGGACCCTGGAACCCGACGGGCTGCGCAGCGGAGCGGTGTTCACGTCGCTGGCCGAACTGGCCGGGCAGGCATCCGTAACCGGGGCATCCGTGCCCGGGGCATCCGCTCTCCGCGGTGTCGGCGCCGAAGACGGCGCCCGCCGCTCGGTGGCGTTCAACGTGCACGCGTTCCGGGTGGCCGTGAACACGCAGACCGGCGAGGTGCGCATTCTGCAGTCGATCCAGGCGGCGGATGCCGGGGTCGTGATGAACCCGGAGCAGTGCCGCGGCCAGATCGAGGGTGGGGTCGCGCAGGCGATCGGCACCGCGCTCTACGAGGAGGTCATCCTCGACGGGGCGGGCACCGTGACCACGAGCGTGCTGCGGAATTACCACATCCCGCAGCTCGCCGACCTGCCCGTGACCGAGGTGTACTTCGCGGACACGAGCGACGTGCTCGGCCCGTTCGGGGCGAAGTCGATGAGCGAGTCGCCCTACAACCCGGTGGCGCCCGCCCTGGCGAACGCGGTGCGCGACGCCATCGGCATCCGTCCCACCGAACTGCCGATGTCGCGCGACCGGATCTGGCGGCTGCTGCACCCCGTTCGCTCCTGAACGGGGTGCGATCCGCGGGTTACCGCTTCTTCGCCGTCCGCTCCTGCGCGTCGACGAGCACCGCGACCGTGCGGGCGGGAACGGTTACCGTGCCGGTCGCCGCGTCCCAGGTCGTCGACTTGACGAGCGCATCCGTCCCGGCGGCCTGGATGCCGCTGAGGGCGTAGCCGCGCCCGGCCAACTCGCTGAGCAGAACCGTCTGAGGTTCGGGGCTGGCGTTGAAGAGCACCAGCAGGCCGTCCAGTTTCTTGTCGACGTCGCCTCCCATCGTGTCGTCGACGCTCATGGCGATGACGCCGGGGGTGGCGTCCGGTCCGCTGGCCGGGAAGGTCAGCTTCTGGTTGATCAGCTTCGCATCGCCGAGCCGGAACAGCTCGGTCGACTGCTTGAGGCGCAGCAGGTCCTGGGCCTGGGCCGACGCGAACGAGATGTCGTCCGGCGTCGGCTTGAGGGCCGGGTCCTCGAGCAGCGGGCGCATGATGGCCCACTTGTCCTCGTTGGCGGCCGCTGACGGCAGACCGACGCCGAAGTTGCTGGTCTGGCCGGTCCAGTCGATGCGGTTGAACCAGTCGCCCGAGTTGTAGCTGTCGCGGTCGAGCGACTTCGAGCGCAGCAGGTCGGTTCCGGCGTGCCAGAGCGATGGCGCCTGCGACAGGGTCGCGGTGGCCAGGGACAGGGTGTTCATGCGCACCCGGTCGCTCATCCCGGTGTCGGCCGGCAGCTTGAGGGCGAGCAGGTCGTAGAGCGTCTCGTTGTCGTGCGCGTCGACGTAGTTGATCACCTCGTCCGGCTGGTCCGCATACCCGGCCGGCGATCCGTTGTAGTCGAGTTCGTCGCCGCGCTTCACCGTGCCGTCGCTGGTGACGAAGCTGAAGTCGCGCAGGTTCGCGGCCAGACCGAGCCGCACCAGGTCGCTGGCCTGCCCGAGCCGGGCGAGCGCCTGCCCGGGGGTGCCGTTGATCGCCACGCCGTTGGGATCGGTGCCGAGCCCGGTGCCGAAGCCCTGCTGCTGCACGGTGCTGCCGTCGACGGGGCTGCCGCCGTGCACCGCGTCGCGCAGCCGGTCGTTGAACGTGCCGATGCCGGTTCCGCCCAGCTGGCCCTGCGTCGCCTGCTCGAACAGGGCGTTGTTCGCGACCTCGCCGAAGTTCCAGCCCTCACCGTAGAGGTAGATCGCCTGGCCGTTCACGCCGTCCTTTTTCAGGGTGAGCGCGTCGAGGGCATCCCGCACGGCCAGCAGGTTGGCCTTCGAGTGGTGGCCCATCAGGTCGAACCGGAACCCGTCCACGCGGTACTCCTTCGCCCAGAGCACGACGGAGTCGACCATGAGCTTCTGGGCCAGTTCGTGCTCGGTGGCGATGTTCTGGCAGCAGGTGGAGGTCTCGACGGAGCCTTGCGGGTTGAGACGGTGGTAGTAACCGGGCACGACCTGGTCGAGCACCGATTTCTCCCCCTGGCCGCTCTGCGCGGTGTGGTTGAATACCTCGTCGAGTACGACCTGCAGGCCGTCCTCGTGCAGGGCCCCCACCATGCCGCGGAACTCGGCCACCCGGGCGCCGCCGTGGGCGTTCACCGCGTAGGACCCCTCCGGCGCCGAGAAGTGGAACGGGTCGTAGCCCCAGTTGAAGCCGTCCTGGTCCCTGATCGCCTGGATGCACGCCTGCTGGCCCGGCGAGGCCGGTCCGAAGGAGGCCAGGTCGCAGGCCGGAACGGCCTGGAGGGCGCGGTCTTCCTGGATCGTTGCGATGTCGAAGGTCGGCAGCAGGTGCACGGTGTTGAGCCCGGCAGCCGCCAGCTCGGACAGATGCCGGGTTCCCGCGCTGTCGACCCCGAACGCGCCGTAGGTGCCGCGGAGCTCTTCCGGCACGGTGTCGTCGGAGATCGAGAAGTCGCGCACGTGCAGTTCGTAGATCGACCGGTCCACGGCCTTCTCGATGACCGGCGCCTTCGCTTTCTCCCACGCCTTGGGGCGGTAAGCCTTATCGGCCAGGTCGATGAGCACCGACCGGGTGGAGTTCTGCGTCAGGGCGACCGAGTACGGGTCGGTGACCTGGTTCACCTCGATCTTCCCCGTCGTCGGCGCGAACACCGTGACCTCGAAGACGAAGGATGCGCCGGTCCAGTTCTTGGCACCGGTCGCGGTCCACGTGCCGTCATCCTGGCGCGTCAACGCGATGCGCTCCGGGCCGGCCGTGTCGCCCGCCGTCCAGACGAGCGCGTCGACGTTCTGCGCCGTGGGAGCCCAGACCGCGATCGTGGGCCGCTTCTTCGACCAGGTGACGCCGAGCGTCCGGTCCGCTGCGGCATCCGCGTAGAGGTCGTCGAGCACGCCGGGCAGTTGCACGCCCGTGAACGCGGTGAGGATGCCTGTGGTGTCGTCGGTGCCGGTGTCGGTGCCGGTGCCGGACTGGGCCACCGCCAGCTGGGTGGTCAGCAGCCGTTCCAGCTCCACCCGGTCCACAGCGACCGGGCGCAGGGCCACGGACCCGGCGAGGGCCGGGAAACGCGCTTTCTCCGCGTCGGAGAGGCCGGCCGGGTCGTACTCGAGGGCGACCGTGTCACCGCCGGTCACCGCTCCGTCGGTGACCGCCAGGTCGGCGGCCGACGAGGAGTGCAGCATGTAACCGAGCGCGGCCGGGTCGGCATTCGCGGGCAGCAGGTCACGCGGCCAGGCGAGAGTCTTCTCGCTTACCCAGTGCGCGCGCTGCGCTCCGGTGCCGGCCAGCGGCGGGTCGGTCACCGTGATCGTGAGCACGTGGGCGGCGAGGTCGTAGCTGAACAGGGTTTCCTTGCCCTCGGTGGCCGTGAACGACAGGTTCGCGCCGTTCGGCACGCCGTCGGCGCCATAGTTCTCGTCCCAGCCGAGGTTGTGCGCGACCTTCGCCTCGTACGAGCCGGTCGGCAGGGTGTTCGAACTCAGGGTGAGGATGCCGTCGCCGTCCACGTCCTGCAGCCAGGTTGCGAGGCAGTCCGGTTTCCAGTCTCCGGGGCAACCGGCCTCCTCCTGGAAGGAACCGGCCGCGACGACGATATCGCCCTCGGCCGTGCCCTGAAAGAAGTTGTTGCGCGGGTCGAAGTAGAACGTGACCGGGCCGCCGTCGGTCGTGTAGCTCACGTTGTCGCCGCCGGGAACACCGCCGGAACCGTAGTTGAGGTCCCAGGAGCCGTTGACGGCGATCTTGTACTCGTAGTCGCCGGCCGGAAGGTCGAAGGTGCCGGCGTAGATGCCGTCGGCCCGGAGGGTCAGTTTCGCGGCCTCACAGCCGGGCTGCCAGTCCCCGGCACAACCCATCTCGGAGTTGTGACTACCGGCCACCGTGACCAGGTCGATCGCGGCGTCGGGCGTGCCGGTATCGGCGAGCGAAACCGTGTTGCCCACGGAGGCGAAGCTGGACGCGGCGGCCCGCTGGCCGGCGGCATCCGTGGAGACGGCGCGGTATTCGACCAGGGTGCCCGTGGCGAGGCCGGCGGTGTCGTGGAAGACCCGCGGAGTGGTGTCTTCGGCGGTGCCGAGGCTGGTCCACGCAGTGTCACCCACGACCCGCCAGGCGAATCCGGTCTCCTGCCAGGTCCCGTCGTCGACGGTGGCCCCGACGGGTGAGACGCCGGTGACGCCGGCTCCGGCTGCCGGGGCGGCGACCGTGATCGCGGCGGCCGCGGCCGGAGCGCTGACGGGTCGGTCGGCCACGAGCACGACCGAGCCGCGGGCCGGCACGGTGACGGCCAGGTCGCCGGTATCGCCGGATAACGCGGAAGCGGTGTCGCCGAACAGCACCGAGTAGGACGCACCCGTGGTGAGGGCGGGGATCGTCACGGTTTTCGCCGCGGCCGAGTTGTTGACGGCGACGAGGTGTTCGATCTTCTCCGTGCGGTCGACCCGGCTGAACGCGTAGACGCCGGCCCCGGTGTCGGCGTAACGCTCGATCTGGGCGCCCGTCGCGAGGGCCGGGTGGTCGCTCCGCAGCGCGGAGAGCTCAGCGATCCGACTGTAGAGCGGCGCATCCGTCCCGAACCGGTCGACCGAACCGGCGGTCTCGCCGGTGATCAGCGGCTGGTTCGCGTACTCGGGCACCTGGCTGGCGAACAACGACTGGCGGGCGTCCTTGTCGCCGCCCGCGCCCATGAAACCCTGCTCGTCGCCGTAGTAGACCACCGGCTGGCCGCGGGTCAGGAACATGAGCTCGTGGGCGAGCACGTCGCGGGCCAGCGGGTCATCGGTGTTCTTCAGGAAGTAGCCGATCCGGCCCATGTCGTGGTTGCCGAGGAAGGTCGGCAGCGCGGAGGCGTTGGAGTCGGGAGTCGTGTAGAGGTCGTCGGAGGCGAACAGCTGGCTGAGCCCCTTCGCGGAGTTGCCGGCGGCGAAGCTGGTCGCCTGCGACTGGAATCCGAAGTCGAGCACCGAGTTGAGGTCGGTCTTGCGCACGTACGGGGAGGTTTTCGCGGCATCCGCGTCGTAGACCTCACCGAACATGAAGAAGTCGGGCTTGCCGGCGGCGTGCGCGTAGTCGAGCACCTGCGTGGACCACGTGTCCCAGAACTCCAGGTTGACGTGCTTGACCGTGTCGATGCGGAAGCCGTCGATACCGAGGTCGACCCAGTCCGTGTACACGTCGACGAAGCCGTTCACGACGGCCGGGTTCTCGGTCATCAGGTCGTCGAGGCCGGAGAAGTCGCCGTCGAGGTTGCTCTCACCCTCGAAGGTCGAATCTCCCCGGTTGTGGTACAGCGTCGGGTCGTTCAGCCAGGCCGGCACCTTGACCGTGGCGTCGGCGGCCGCGACGAACGGCGTGTAGGGGAAGGATGTCCCGTCGAGGGTCGGGAATTCGTTGGTCCCCGCGTAGTCGGCCGAGTCGAAGGGCTCGCCGGCCGCGGTCGTGTAGGGCGACGTGGCCTTGTCGATGTAGGAGTACTGCTTCTCCTCGTTGTCGATGACGTCGGCGGTGTGGTTGGTGATGATGTCGAAGTACACCTTGATGCCGCGGGCGTGCGCGTCGTCGATGAGCGCCTTGAGCTCGGCGTTGGTGCCGAGGTGCGGGTCGATCTGGGTGAAGTCGGTGATCCAGTAGCCGTGGTAGCCCGCGGACGCGTTCGCGCCCTCGCCCTGCACGGCCCGGTTCTTGAAGGACGGCGTGAGCCAGAGGGCGCTCGTGCCGAGACCCTCGATGTAGTCGAGCTGGGAACGGAGCCCGGCGAGGTCGCCGCCGTTGTAGAAGCCCTTGTTCGCGGGGTCGTAGCCGGACACCAGTGGGTCGTCGCCGAGGCCGGCGGTGTTGTTGGCCGGGTCGGCGTCCTTGAACCGGTCGGTCATCACGAAGTAGAACTGTTCGTCGCTGCCGGGCTGGCGGATGGGCGCGGCCGCCACGGCCTCGTCCTCCGCGGAGTAGGCACCGGCTAGGGAGAGTACCTCGAGGCCGACGCGCTTCCGGTTGTGGTCGAAGGTGAAGCTCAACCGGCTTTCACCGGCGATGGTCAACGGGATGTTGTCGGCACCACCGTCCAGCCCGTAGGTCTCGTCCCACGCGTCGTTGAGGGCGACCTTATAGTCGTAGCTGCCGGCCGGCACCGTGAACTCGGCGGACCAGACCCCGTCGACGCCCGTCGGGGCCAGCTCGGTGGACTCGCAGGCCGGCTGCCAGTCCTCCGTGCAGCCCAACTCGCTCTGCAGGCTGCCGACCAGGGCGACCGTCGGGGTGGCGGCGGCCGCGGACACCTCGGAGAAGGCGAGACCGGAGAGAACGATCGCGCCGGCTCCGATCGTGGCCACAATGCGGCGGATGGCCGGGCGGCGTGTAGCGGTGCGTTTCGTCAACAGTGACTCCCCCTGTCTCGCGCCCGGTGGCGCTGAGAACAACAGATGTGACGCTACTCCGTCGCGTACCGCTTATGCAAGCGTTTGCTGCAAGCGTTTACTTGATCGCGCGGCGGTCGAGCCTGACGACCCCCAATACACTGAACGAGTCCGGTGGAAACGAGTCCACTGGAAGAGAACGACGAACAGAGAACGGGCTCTCACGTGACACCGTCCAGCCGGGTCTACCGCGGCCACATCTTCCACATTGCCGGCTCCCCCACCGTGGCCGCCGCGCACCGGCACCTCGTGTCCCTGCCCGACGGCGTCCTGGTGACCACCGACACGGGCCGGATCGCCTGGGTGGGCTCATTCGTCGACCTCCCTGCCGTCTACGAAACCCTGGCGGTCACCGACAACCGGGGCGGTTTCATCCTGCCCGGCTTCGTCGACACCCACGTGCACTTCCCGCAGACCTATTCCACGGATTCCTATGGCGGCGGCCAGCTGCTCGAGTGGCTGGACAACTGCGTCTTCCCGGCCGAGGCTCGCCTGGCCGACCCCGGGTTCGGCGAGCAGATCGCCCGGGACTTCACCCGTCGCCGCGTCGCCGCGGGCACGACCAGCGCCCTGGTCTTCGGCTCCGCGTTCCCTCCCGCGCAGGACGCCCTGTTCGAGGAGTCGCACCGGGCCGGACTGCGCCTGGTCAGCGGGCGCGGAATCCAGACGGTCGGTTCGAAGCCCGCGCAGGCGCTGCTCACGAGCGAGGCCAGGGCCCTGGAGCTTGTGACGGATGAGATCGCCCGCTGGCACGCGGTCGACACCGGCGACCCCGCCACCGCGCTGCTTCAGGTGGCGGTGGTGCCGCGGTTCAGCCTCTCCGTCACCCCCACGACCCTGGCGGGGCTCGGCGAGCTCTACGACGCGGTGCGCGGCCAGGGGGTCTACTTCCACAGCCACCTGAATGAGAACAACCGGCCCGGCACGGGCGAGATCGGCGTCGTGAAGTCGGTCTATCAGGTCGACACCTACCTCGACACCTACGACGGCCGGTTCCTGCCGGGTTCGGCGCGGGGTGGGTCGAGCCTGCTGGGGCGGCGCAGCATCCTCGCCCACGCCGTGCACTGCGAGAACAGCGAGCTGGCCCGCCTGGCCGAGACCGGAACGAGCGTGGCGCACTGCCCCACGTCGCAGCAGTTCCTGGGATCGGGCACCATGCCGTGGCTGCGCACGACGTCGTTCGGCGTGAATGTGGCGATCGGGTCGGATGTCGGCGCGGGCGACGAATGGCTCATCTCCCGGGTGCTCAACGACTGTTTCAAGGTGCACCTCTCCGAGCCCGGAGAGGCGGGCCTGTCGCTGGATCCGGCCGCCCTGCTCTTCACCGGCACCCTGGCCGGCGCGCGCGCACTCGACATGGAGGCCCGGTTCGGCAACTTCGACGTGGGCAAGGACGCCGACTTCCTCCTGATCGAGCCGGACCGCTGGGAGCCCCTTGCCACGGTGCTCGAGCGCGGCATCCGAGCCGACGACGAGGAGATGGCCACCGACCAGACCCTCTTCGCGCTTCTGCTGGCCCTCCGCCAGCCCGCGATCGCCGGCGTCTTCGTGCGCGGCCGCCGGGTGCTCGCCCCGACCGGCGGTTGAGCCGCCCGGCGGTTGAGCCGCCCTCCCGCCTTCCAATCCCGCCCACAATCCCGCCCTGGCCGAACGAATTCGACGGAGATTTTGCTTAGAACCGGCCCACAGCATCTGGGGTGACCCGTGGTTTCCGGACAGTCTTTCTGAGAAGTTGAGATTGGATGGACTTATGGCACAGCGAAAATATGGGCGGTACACGCCCGAGCTCC
>NZ_SOHB01000016.1:0-31877 GCF_004403055.1 Cryobacterium sp. TMT1-19 | reverse complement strand
ACTCTCGGCTACTCAACACCCACCGAACGCCTCATCAAACTCACACTCGCCGCCTAAAATGAAACCGAGGACCCCGTCCGAAAAGACCGGGTCACCCCAGGCGCGTCAACCGGCGTGTCGCGAATTTCTCCGAAGTTAGCTCACACTGCTGCCCCGAACGGATGCCGCGCCGCCGCATCCGTCACGTCCGTCGCTGGCTCGCCCAAGAGCCTCGACACCCGGCCCGTGGTGGGGCTAACTCAGGAGATCTCGCCCGAGTCGCGGCCGAGTGTCGGCTACTTTGGCACTGCTTCGCGCCCGTGGTCGGGCCGCCGGCTGGGATCTCCTGAGTTAGCCACATCCGATGCCGGTGACCGCGGTCGCTGCGCCCTGCTCCTGCTCCAGGAGGGCCGATACTGGTGCGGGGAGGCCCCTGCACCGGTGCCACGGTACTTTTTCGTCTTCGCCGTGGGTCCGTACCCGAGCCGTACTCTGCATAGCTCCTGCAGATTCTCAGAAAACGGGTCAAAACGGGTCGAAACGGGCCGAAACGGGCCGGAATCGGCCTATTTTGGCCAAATTGCAGGAGCTGTGCGTGTCCGGGGGTGGGAAGAGGCGGGGACGGGTGGCCAACTCAGGAGATCCCGGCGGGGTCGTGGCCGAGTCGCGGCGACTTCGGCACTGATCCGTGCCCGCGCCGTGGCCAGCGACTGGGATCTCCTGAGTTAGCCACAACCGGGCGCGGGGGATGGCAGGGAGGGGCGCGGAATGGCAGGGAAGGCACGTCAGCGGGCGCGGAGGGCCGGAAGGAGCACAAACGTGCGGGCCACGGCCGCCATTCCGCAGGGTGGCCAGGGCCAGAGCCGCCGGGGCAGCAGCGCTACCCGACCGCGGGCGACGGATGCCCCGCCGCCCCGCGCGACCCCAGCCGAACGAATTCGACGGAGATCTTGCACGATGATTGCGCAAAAGGGCCCCGTGGCCACGTTATTGTGCACAATCTCCGTCGAATTCGATCTGGGCGAAGCGGATTACCCGGGGCAGCGCGGAAGCGCCCTCGCGGAATGAGAGAATCAACCGAACAGAGAGGGTTGCCATGACGCTTGGACTCCCGGACCACCTGGTCAAGAGGGCCCTCAGCCATGCCCTCGCGCGGGCTGCACACTGGTTTGCGCTGACCTGCCTGGCCGCCTCTCTCGCCGCCATCCTCCTCCTCAGTTTGTCCACAACCTCAGCCACAGCCACAGCCACAGCCACAACCGCCGCCACAACAACCGCCACAACCGCCGCCACCACAACGGCCGCAACGCTCGCCACCACACCCACCGAAACCCTCGCCACCATCGCCGCCCTCCTCCTCATGGCCGCCGTGCTGATCGCCCTCTCCCTGCGCCGCACCGTCGTCCTGACGATCGCCTACCTCGTCACCGGCACCGTCGCCACCTACCTCTACACGATTACCGTGCTCGGCATCCCCGCCCTGTTCCCGAGCTCGAACGTCTTCCTCGTCACCCTGCCGAAACTGGCCCTGGTCATGATCGGCGGCGCCGGAGTCTCCGCCCGCGCCGGCGTGCTCTGGAGCACCACCGCCTTCGTCCTGGCCGAAGCCGTTACGGTGTACGCCGCCACGCAAACCGAGGTGCCCTACGGCGCGGACGTCTTCACCATCTCGACCTATCTCTTCCTCGTCAGCGTGCTGCTGCTCACGGTCTTCGTGCGCCGCGAGTGGTCCGTTCAGATCGCCCTGCACCGGGCCATGCAGACCGACCAGACCCGCCTGCTGCGCCACGAGCTCGACCTGCGCACCCTCGCCCTGGGTCAGGACACCACCCTCCAGCAGCTCGTCGCCCTCGCCCGCGCGCATCCCGGGCCGCTCAGCGCCAACCTGGCCGGCAGCATCCGTGACACCCTGCAGACCCTGCGCGGCACCGACTGGCTCACCGACGCCGATGCGCTGAGCGTCGAACCGCACGGGGGCACGGATGCCTGGCTCACCAGCGCGGTCTACGCCGCCATCGAGCGCAGTCGCGATCGTGGCCTCGTGGTCGAAGTCACGGGAGACCGCGCCGCCCTTAGCCGCCTGAGCCCGGCCAGCGACCGCGAGCTGAGCCTGGCGGTGCAGCAGTGCCTCGTGAACGTGATCCTCCACTCCGGCATCGTCGCCGCCGAGGTCGTGATCGAGTCCGAGCCGAGCAGCATTTCACTTATGGTGATGGATGCTGGGCGCGGCTTCACGGAATCGGAGACCGGCGCCGACCGTCTCGGCCTGCGCCAGGCGGTGCGCCGCCGGATCGAACGCCTGGGTGGCTCGGTGAGCATCCTCACCCGGCCGGGCGCCGGCACCTCGGTGATGCTGAGCGTGCCCGTGGCGATCGAGGAACCCGGCGGGCACGCCGAGCCGACCGAACAGCCCGAACAAACAGAAACCCCAGACCCCGAGCGGGTGTCCCAGTGACACCCACGAACGCAACCTCGCCATCAGGCAGCGCCGCGGCCACAGCCGCAGCCGCAGCCGCAAAGCAGAACCACACCCCCGTCCCCACGCCTCACACCAAGCCGCACGCCTTCACCCAGCAGCGCCTCGACCCGCTCGGCGCCCTCGCGGTCTGGACGATCGTGCCCGGCATTGCCCTGGTCGTGTTCGGCTACGCGGTGGTGACCACGGTGCTGCAGGCCGACGAGATCCGGCACCCGTTCCTGGCCGTGCTCTCGCTCGTCGCCACCGCAGCGGCGTCCGCCGCGCTCGTGTCGGCCGTACGACCGTCGCGGTCCCCGGTGCGCCAGACGTCGCTGCTGCTGATCGTCAGCCTCGGCCTGGCCGCCCACCTGCTCGACCAGGCCGCCCGCTGGGGCAGCAACTTCCTGGTGCAAGACGACTTCGGCCCGATCACCCTCGGCTTCCTGCTCGTGGCCCTCGCCCCCTTCCGCCCCTGGCGTGAACTGGCGCTGACCGCGGTGCTCGCCTCCGTCGTCGTGGCCGCGGTCACACTGCCGCAGGAACCGTTCCGCTCGGTGCGGGTGCCGTCGGGCGTCTTCGTGGTCGTCGCGGTCACCCAGGTGCTCGCACTCGGCCTCGCCGCCGCCGCGTATTCCCGCCGCATCGTGCGTCAACTGCTGGCCTGGCAAACGGATGCCCGCCGCGCCATCGCCCGTCGCACCGAAGAATCCCGCGGCAGCGTGGTGCGCCAGGTGGTCGAGCAGCAGCTCGCCACCCTGCAGCCCGGTGTCTTCCCCCTCTTCGACGGCGTGCTCGAACGCGGCGAGGTGACCAAGGCCGACATCAATCGCGCGAACGAGCTCGCCGCCGGGGTTCGCCGGGCGATCGTGGCGCACATCGACGAGACCTGGCTCGACGCCGTCATCGCCCGCGAACGCACGGCGCTCCTCGAGCGCGGCAAGGATCCGCTGCTCGTCGTGGCCGACCCCGAGCACCGGGCGGCGCACTTCGGCACGCAGCAGCGCGCGGCCACCTCGGCCCTGATCAGCATGCTCTGCCTGGCCCCCGGCTTCGACCCGCGCAGCCTCGTGGTGCAGGCAGACACCGAGCCCGACTCCGAGCCCGACACCCAGGTCGACCCGCCGAGCGACCGCCAGCAGCGGCACTCCGGCATCGACACGTTCTCGATCCGGGTGGCGCTCGACCTCCCGCCGCGCCGGGTGCGCGCCCTGCTGCGCTCCTACACGGCGGTGCTGCGGGTGGTGTTCCCGTGGGTGCGGGTGAGCATCCGTCGTCCCGGGCTGACGCTGGAATTCGGCGACAAGCGCCCCCGCCCGATTCCACCAGTACGCTGAGCTAGGCGCACGCAGCGCCACGACACGCAGCGCGGCATAACGCAGCGCGGCAGAGCGGCACGAGCGCGACCAGCCGAGGGGGCGACCACGCAATGGCGAAACTGTATTTCCGCTACGGAGCCATGAACAGCGGCAAGAGCACCTCGATGCTCCAGGCCGCCTACAACTATGAGGAACGCGGCCACCAGGTGCTGTTGGCCAAACCGTCGGTCGACACCAAGGGCGACCGGGGCATCCTCTCCCGGCTCGGCGTCACCCGGGCCGTGGACTACCTGCTCACCCCCGAGACGGATGCCTACGCCCTCTTCCACGAGCACCGCACCCGGGTGCTCGCCGAGACCGGCCTCGACGTGAGCGCCCTGCTGGTGGACGAGGCGCAGTTCCTCACCGAGCAGCAGGTGGACGATCTGCTGCGCATCGCGATCCTCGAGAACATTCCGGTGCTGGCCTACGGCATCCGCACCGATTTTCAGACGGTGGCCTTTCCGGGCAGCCGGCGCCTGCTCGAGGTGGCGCACAGCCTCGAAGAGCTTAAAACCATCTGCCGGTGCGGGCGCAAGGCCGTGTTCAACGGGCGCCAGATCGACGGGGTCTTCGTCTTCGACGGCGACCAGGTGGCCATCGACGGCGCCGAGGTGACCTACGAGTCGCTCTGCGGATCGTGCTACCTCGAGGAGAGCAATGGTGTGCTGAACAACCGCAGCCGGCCCGCGTCTACATGAACACCCGCGCCCGCAGGGCAAACAGAGTGCCGGGTGAGAAGGGGCGCTCGAACGACTTCGGGATCGCGAGCGCCCCACCAACCCCCCGGTTGGTTTTCCCCATGCCTAAACGTAGGGGCCGCTTTCCGGTCTGACCAGCCGTTACTTCTTGTGGCACCAGAACAGGGGCCACCCCGCACGTCGTTGAACCCTGCTCGAGACCACGGCAGGCACCGCCCCGAGAATCCAAGGAACGCCGATGTCCCGCTTTCGCGTAGCCCTGATCGATGACCACGAGATCGTTGCCCGCGGATTCGCCGGCCTCTTCGCCACGATCCCCGAGATCGAGGTGGTGGCCACGGTCGCGACCGTGACCGAGCTGCTCGAGTCCGCCGTGCAGCAGACGCCCGTCGACCTGGTCATCCTGGATCTGCGGCTCTCCGACGGGTCCACCGCCACCGGCAACGTCGACCGGCTGCGCGGGGCGGGCGCGGCGGTGCTTGCGTTCACCGGTGGCGACGACGCCGCTCTGATGCGGGCCGCGGCGCGCAGCGGCGTGCTGGGTGTGGTGCGCAAGTCCGAGCCGACCGCGGTGCTGCTCGACGCCGTCACCCGGGCGGCGGCGGGGGAGACCGTGGTCTCCACCGAGTGGGCCGCGGCCCTCGACGGCGATCCCGACCTCTCCGACGCGGGCCTGAGCGTGCGCGAGTGCGAGGTGCTCTCGCTCTACGCTGCGGGCGCGAAGGCACCGCTGGTGGCCTCGCGGATGGGACTCTCCGAGGCCACGGTGATCGACTACATCCGTCGGGTGCGCTCGAAATATGAGCGGGTCGGCCGCCCGGCGAACACCAAGATTGACCTCTACAAGCGGGCACTGGAAGACGGCCTCCTGCCCATCCCCGGCCAGCCGTGACCGGGCCGCCCCGGCCAACCCGGCCAACCCGGCCAAACCGGCCAATCCGGCCGCAGACCGCGACCGAGCGCCTCGCCCGCCTTCTCTACGCCGCGCTCGGGCCCACCGCCCTCGTCTTCGGTCTGCTCTGCCTGGGCACCGTCCTCGAGCAGGCTTGGGAGCCGCAGCGGTCCTGGTCGGTGGCGGCGTGGCTGCTGATCTTCGGGCTGCCGATGCTGCTCGCCGTGCTCTCCCGCCGGGTGCCGTTGCGCGTGCTGCGGGTGATCGCGCTCGCCGAGGGGGCGCTCTTCGTGCTGCTGCTGGTGTTCTGGCTGACCGTGCGGGCGGAGCCGCTGCCGGCGGGCGCGGACATCCCCTGGGCGATCAGCCTCACCGGCGTGCCCGTGATGGCTGTGGCGGTGACCACCCGCGACCGCACGGCCTGGGCCTACCTGATGCTGGTCTGCACGATGAGCGGGCTGCTGCGTGCGGCCACCTCGACTGACCCGTACCCGGTGCTGGTCGGTGTGGAAGACGGCCTCTACTCGTTCCTGCTGCTGAGCATGCTCGTGGGACTGACCACCATGGCGCGCCGCAGCGCCGGCAAGGTCGACCAGGCGGCCACGTTCGCCCGCGTGCAACTCGTCGGCCGCGCCGACCGCCTCGCCCGCAAACGCGAGCGGCTCACCATCGACGCCCTGGTGCACGACAGCGTCATCTCGACCCTGCTGATGGCCGGACGCGGCGGCACCCCGGTGCCGGTGCTGAGCCGGCACGCGGCCGACACCCTGGTGCGGCTCGACGCCCTGCGCGCCCCGCTACCCGACCCGAGCATGCCCGGCCCACAGGTGACCCGGCGCCTCCAGCAGCTGGTGGAAGAGCTGGCACCGGATGCCCAGATCACCTCCAACCTGCCCGGCACCCTCACGGTGCCCGCGCTCGCCGTGACCGCCCTGCTCGGTGCCGTCGGCGAGGCGCTCCGCAACTCGGTCGCCGCCGACGTGCAGGAGCCCGTGCGGAGCCCGGTGGCCCGCACCCTCACCGTGGCCAGCTACCAGGGCGGCATCCGGGTGGCCGTGCACGACAACGGCGTCGGCTTCGACCCCGCGCGGGTGCCCGCCGAGCGCCTGGGCATCGCGCAGAGCATCATCGGCCGCATGGAGCGCCTCTCCGGGGGTGCCGCCGCCGTGCGCTCCCGCCCCGGCGCCGGCACCGAGGTGGTGGTCTCCTGGACGCCCGCCCCTGCAGCCCCTTCAGCCCCCGCGCCGCCGGTCCCGGCCCTCTCGACCGCACCCCCTACCCCGCCGCGACCCGCCACGCAACTGAAGGGCGTGACCCGGTTGCCGAGGGCCCTGTCCACGTCCATCCTCGTGGGATTCATTGCCGTGCATGCCGTTCTCGCCTTCGCGGACGGTGAACCCCTGTGGACCCTGCCCTACGAGATCCTCGGGTTCGTGGCGGTGTCTGCGGCGGCCGCCTGGCTCACCCTCGTCGTGCCTGACCCGGTGTCGCCTCGCAACGCCGTCATGGTGCTCGCGCTGTGCGGGCTGTCCGCCGTGGCCACGGCATTCCCGGTGCCGCCGGTCGGGTCGACCCCGTTCGCCCACTGGTACCTCGGCGCCATCACCATGATGTTGGTCGCGCTGGCGGTGCGCGGCCGGCCCGGATTCGCCTGGTATGGCTACGGCATGATCATGGTCATCTCGATCGCCTGGGCGCTGCTCAACGGCCTGACGCTGCTCGACGGGGTGAACCTGGCCATCCGTCACGCCGGCACCCTGCTCGCCGGAACCCTGTTCGCCGTGGGTCTGAAGCGCTCCACCCAAACCCTCGCCGGGCTGAACCGGGAGCGGGCCCGCAGCGGCGCCGCGGCGGCCACGGCGGCAGCGGCCCTCGAGGAGCGCGAGACCCAGCTGACCCGGGTGAACACGCTGGCCCGCCCCACCCTCGAGCGCCTCGCAAATTTGCTGCAAGGCGCCGCCCTGCAGATCAACCCCCTGCAGATTGAACCGACCCTGCGGGCGGAAAGCCTGCTCGTGGAGGCCACCCTGCGCGACGCCATCCGGGGGCGCTCGCTCTTCGTCGAGCCGGTGATCACCGCGGCCCGCGCCGCCCGCATCCGGGGTGTCGACGTGACCCTGCTCGACGACAGCGCCGACCGGCCGCCCCGGCAGCTGGCCGCCGCGGCCGCCATCGTGGCCGCCCAGCTCGACTCCCTCACCCACGGTCACCTGATCGCCCGTCTGCTGCCCGCCGACCGCCCCACGATCGCGTCGATCGTGGTCGACGCCGGCGAGCCACGGATGCTCACGGTCACCCCCGACGGCCTCCTCCAGCCGTCTTTGTAGCACTCCATCTAAAAACCGAGAGAACTTCACACCCCCCATGGGGGGTGGCCATTTACTCCTATGTGCAAAGATAGCCAAGGGGATAAAGCAACTCGAGCGGTTCCTCTCTGCCTAGTACTACCGGAGGAACGCGCGTGGAGCTCAAGGACTACCTCAGAATCTTTCATAAAAGTTGGATTCTGATTCTCGCTTGCACCCTCTTAGGAATCGCCGGCGCGGCCGGTGCGGCCATCGCGACCACCCCGAAGTACATCGCCAACACCCAGCTCTACGTGGCGGTGCAGGCCTCCGCCGGCGCTGTGACGGGGGACCTGGTTCAGGGAACCAGCTTTGCCCGGCAGGCCGTCACTTCGTACGTCGACGTCGTCGACAGTGCCATCGTGCTCGACGAGGTCATCAAGCAACTTAACCTCGACCTGACCGCCGCGCAGCTCGCCTCCACAATCACCTCCACGTCACCCCTCAACACCGTTCTGATCGACGTCTCGGTCACGAACAGTGATCCGGAGCTCGCGGCGCAGATCGCCAACTCCGTCGGGCAGAACTTCAGCAAGGTCGTCGTCGACCGCCTTGAGAAGCCCGATGGCGACGCAGCCAGCCCCGTGAAGATCGAAACGATCCAGCCGGCGATCGTGCCGACCACGCCGGCCAGCCCCAACGTGCCGCTGAACATCGCCCTCGGCCTTCTGTTGGGTCTCGCGGTTGGCATTGGCCTCGCCGTGCTGCGCAGCGTGCTCGACACTCGCATCCACAGCCTGCACGACATCGAGCTGGTCACCGACTCACCGATGCTCGGCGGCATCACCAACGACCCCGGCGCGAGCCTTCGCCCCCTGGTCGTGCACACCGACCCGAAGAACCCGCGGGCCGAGGCATTCCGTAGCCTGCGCACCAACCTCCAGTTCGTGAACATCGAGGGTGGGCCGCGCAGCTTCGTGGTCACCAGTTCGGTGCCCGGTGAGGGAAAGAGCACGACCACGGCGAACCTCGCAATCGCCCTCGCCGAGACCGGCGCCCGGGTTGCGTTGATCGACGGCGACCTGCGCCTGCCACGCGTGGCGGAATACATGGGCATCGAGGGAGGCGTCGGCCTTACCGACGTGCTCATCGGTCGCGCCGAGCTCGCGGACGTTCTGCAGAAGTGGGGCAAGAACAAGCTGTTCGTTCTGCCCAGCGGCCGCGTTCCCCCGAACCCGAGCGAACTGCTCGGCTCCGCTGCGATGGCCCGCATGCTCGGCGCGCTCACCGAGGAGTTCGACGTGGTGCTGATCGACGCCCCGCCGCTGCTGCTGGTGACGGATGCCGCCGTGCTGAGCAAGCTCTGCGGCGGCGCCATCATGGTGGTGGCCTCCGGGCGCACGAAGCGCAATGAGCTGACCAGCGCCGTGAAGGCTTTGGAGCGCGCGGGGAGCCGCCTCGTCGGCATGGTCATCACCATGCTGCCCACCAGGGGGCCCGACTCCTACGGCTACGGCCAGTACAGCTACGGCACGATCCACGAGGAAGAGAAAGCCACTGTCGGTGCCGCAGCGCCCGCGGGGCGGGGCATCCGCAAGGCCCGACGGAGAACCGCGTGATGCAGACCTTCTCCATTCTCACGGTCTGCTCGGGCAACATCTGCCGCTCGCCGCTGGCCGAACAGCTCTTACGTGTCGGCCTGGCTTCGTGGCCGCAGGTGCAGCTGGCCAGTGCCGGAACAATCGGCCTGACCGGTCAGGGCATGCCAGCGCAAGCCGCCGACCTGTCGCGCCATTTCGGCGGTGACCCGAGTGCCCACGTGGCCCAAGAGCTGACCGCCGACCACGTGCAGAACGCCGACCTGGTGTTCGCGATGTCCCGCGAACACCGACGCGCCATCGTTGAGCTTTTGCCACGCGCCATCCGTTACACGTTCACGATCCGCGAGTTTGCGCGTCTCGTTGCGGACCTCACCGATGAAGACCTCGACGAGGCTGCCGCTCTGCCCCTCGATGACCTTGTTGGGCGCCTCTCCACTCTGATCGGGTTGGCCGCGTCTCAGCGTGGCGCTGTCCCCCCCCTGGTATCGGCCGATGACGACGACGTCGTTGACCCCTATCGCCGTAGCGACGAGGTCTATGTCGAGTCCGCCCAGCAGCTCGTGCCGGCCATTAACGCTGTCACTGCCCTGTTCCATAGAGCCGCAACGGTGCAGCCGAGCTGGTGAACGCCGTGGGAGGAAATAAGCCTAAGAGTCGCAAGAGCCGCGACAGCGTGCTTCGCCGCCGCCTGCTCATTGCGGGTCTGGCCGTGTTCTTGCTGTTCGACGTTGCCCTGGTGTCCTTTGCACTCACCGCGTCGAAGCCTTCGGCCAATGCGGGCACGGCGGTCGAGCCTGTCGAGACCACGACGCCGACCGCAGAGCCCGCGGCAACGGAGCAGCCGGTGGTCGAGCCTGTCGAGCCCACGGCAATTGAATCTTCGACCCCTAGCCGTATCCTCACCGCCCTCGACGCGTCCACACTCTGGCGTGCCACGACCGGTGACTGCCCCGCCGCCACCGCGAACCCGGAGCTCTCCACCGACGCCGGTGAGACCTGGACAGCACTCGACGCTTCGGCCGACACCGATTCCTCCTCCATCCTGTCGATCACTATCTCCAGCGAGTCGGAGGCCTCCATGGTCACGCTCACGGCCGCAGACTGCACCCCGCAACGCGTGACTACCTTCGTGGCCGGCGACCAGTGGCAGGAATACCCCGATCGCGTTGGTGCCGACTGGTATGTCGACCCGGCCGACCGAGCCACCGTTCACAGCCCGGCAGGTTCATTCGCCGCACCCTGTTCCGCGGTGATCGCACTTGCACCCCGCACCGACTCGACGGCTGCCTTGCTTTGCTCAGACGGCTCCCTCTTTCGCACCGGCGATGGTGCCGCGACCTACGGGCCCGGGGTCGCTCTTCCCGGTGCCGCAAACCTGACCGTCAGCGACGACGGCTACATCATCGTGGCCACCGAGCAGGCCGGCTGCGCGGGCGCACAGCTGCTCGCGACGTCAGACGAGTTCGACGGGGCGCTGACCCCGAGCGGGTGCCGTGAGGAAGTCACGCCGAGCGACCTGGCGGTGGCAAGCGCCGACGGAATGGTCTGGCTGTGGGCGGGGGACATAGTGAGTAGTTCGAGCGATGGGGGCACAACATGGCAGTAAGCGACTTTGCAACGACCCGGATGCAGGAACTGCACGGGTCTGTGCCGCTGGTGCGGTTCGGTACTCAGTTTGCGTTCGACGCGGGAGCTTGGGTTGTCGCCCTGTTCTTGGCCGAGATTCTTCGCTATGAGTTCGACTTGCGGCTGATTGGCCTAGGGCCGCTGCTGGCGCTGTGCGCGGCTGCGTGCCTGGTTCAGTTTCTTGCGGGCGGTGTCAACCATCTCTACCAGGGGCGCCACATCTACGGAAGTTTTTCCGAGGTGCGGGCGCTGCTCGGGGTCGTTCTCGCCTCGACCGTCATCCTGGGTATCCCGGTTGCCGTCGCCGGCACGGTGGTCGGCATTCCCCGCAGCACGGTCTTCATCGCCCTGCCCATGGCCTTCGTCTTGATGGGCGGCGTGCGTTACGTCAAGCGTCTCCTGGTGGAACGGTCGGTGGTTCCCAAAGATGACATTCAGAAGGCCCTGATCTTCGGTGCCGGCTATATGGGGGCGTCGATTGCTCGGCGCATGACAACCGACCGAAACTCGCCATTTCTGCCGGTGGGGATTATCGACGACGATCCGCGCAAGCGCAATCTCTGGCTGCATGACGTTCGCGTGGTCGGTTCTCGCGCGTCCCTCTCCGCAGCAGCTCAAGCCACCGGCGCAACTGCGCTGGTCGTGGCCATCGCCAAGGCCGATGCCTCCTTACTACGAGACATCACTGATGCCGCCGAGGCCGCCCATCTCAAGGTTCTGGTTCTTCCTCCCCTTGAAGAACTGCTCAATGGCAAGTCACGGCTCAACGACCTTCGCGATATCTCGATCGAAGACCTGATCGGTCGTCACCCCGTTGACACCCACGTTGAGTCGATCGCAGGCTATCTCGCCGGCAAACGCGTGCTGGTCACGGGCGCGGGCGGTTCCATCGGCTCCGAATTGTGCCGCCAGATCACCAAGTTCGGCCCGAGCGAACTCATCATGCTCGATCGCGATGAAACGGGCCTTCAAGGTACTCAGATCTCCATCCTCGGTCACGGGCTTCTCGACACGAAGGACGTGGTGCTCGCGGATATCCGGGATGCCGAGGCACTGCAGTCCATTTTCGCTGAGCGTCGACCTGAGGTGGTTTTCCACGCTGCGGCCCTCAAGCACCTTCCGATGCTGGAGCAGTACCCCGACGAGGCGTGGAAGACCAATGTGCTCGGCACGCTCAATGTGCTCGAAGCCGCCCAGGCGGTCGGGGTGACCACGTTCGTGAACATCTCCACCGACAAGGCCGCGAACCCCACGAGTGTGCTCGGTCATTCCAAGCGCGTTGCCGAGAAGCTCACGGCGTGGGCCGCCCAGGAATCCCAGCGCGCATACCTCTCGGTTCGTTTCGGCAACGTCATCGGCAGCCGTGGCTCGATGCTGCCCACCTTCACCACCCTCATCGAGGCCGGTGGACCGCTGACCATTACGCACCCCGATGTCACCCGATTCTTCATGACCATTCCCGAGGCGTGTCAGCTCGTCATCCAGGCCGGCGGCATTGGCGGTCCCGCCGAGGTGCTCATCCTGGACATGGGCGAGCCCGTCAGAATCCTCGACGTGGCCGAGCGAATGATTGGAATGTCGGGCAAGGACATCAAGATCATCTACACCGGACTGCGCCCCGGGGAGAAGCTGCACGAAGAACTCATCGGCGACCACGAAACGGACGCACGGCCGATCCACCCGAAGATCACCCACGCCGTGATTGATCCGATAGCTCCGGATGCCCTCGATCAGGCGCAATGGAACAGACGGTGTCAGAGCGAGCATGGGGGCTTGGCCGTGGCTGGCGCTGCATCAGGGGCAGCTTAGGAATGACCATCGCCATCGCTCTGATCGCTGTCGCCATTGTGAGTCTTTTGGCTCCCGCTGTACTCAAACCATTGCTCACCCGAATGGGCGTAGTTGACATTCCAAACATGAGGTCATCCCACACAATTCCCGTTATCCGAGGCGGCGGCCTGGCTCCGCTGCTCGCAGTCGCGGTCGGCTACGCAATTCTCTTGCCCCACTTTGAAACCAAGGACGGGTTCGGAATCCTTGTTTGCATTCTGGGAGTGTCTGCAGCATCTGGACTTCTGGGTTGGCTTGAGGACTATAAAGGTTTGCCCGTTCTCGTCAGAGCGGGTTTCCAATTAGGGATTGGCTTGGGCGGAACCTTTGCAGTCCTTGCAATGTCAGATGAGGGATGGTGGATGCTACCGCTCTACGGGATTGGGATTGCGGGTTACATCAATGTTGCGAATTTCATGGACGGAATTAATGGCATTTCGGGGTTGCATGGAGCTGTCGTGGGTATAACTTATGCAACTATCGGCATGCTGCTTGAAATGCCATGGCTGGCCTCAGCGGGAGGGATCATCGCTCTGGCGTTCGTCGGGTTTCTCCCGTGGAACCTTGTCCGGGCACGATTGTTCCTCGGGGATGTGGGCAGCTATCTCCTCGGTGGTGGCCTCGCAATAATTGCGGTGTCGGCTCTAGTCCGCGGCGCTCCCTTGGTTGCCATCATCGGCCCGTTAGCCATCTACCTCGCTGACTCGACCATCACGCTTGCACGGCGGGTAGTCAGGGGCGAAAAATGGTTCGAAGCTCATCGCACTCATGTCTACCAGCGGCTGACAGCCTTGGGGCTCAGCCATCTCCAGGTTGCAGCGATTGTCTCCGTGGCTTCGGTCGGGTGCGGTGTGTTCGGGATTCAATCAGTCGTTGACAATGGGATCGGCGGCTCGTGGGTGGCGTGGTTGGGGATCGTGGCAATCGTTGTTGCGTACCTCAGTTTGCCCACAGTTCTTGCTCGCCTTCGAATTGGTAAGGGTGCTCTTCCGGGCGCAACGAGTATGGGGAAGGCGTGACAATGAAAGTCTTAGTCACTGGGGCGAATGGTTTTGTAGGCAAGCACCTTTGTGAGCATCTGGTGGGCGAAGGTCACGAGGTGACCGCTGCGGTTCGGCGCCTGGACATCGCGCCTCCCGGCACACGCGCAGTTATCGTCGGAGATTTGGGCCCCGAAACTGATTGGAGCGAGGCCGTTCGAGGCCAGAATGTGGTGGTTCATCTGGCTGCGCGTGTCCACGTCATGGACGAAAAGGACTCAGACCCAATGCGGGCTTTTACTCTTGCGAACACAGAGGGGACTCGGAAACTCGCTCAGGACTCCGTTGCAGCCTCGGTTTCGCGAATTGTCTATGTCAGCTCGATAAAGGCCAACGGAGAGAGCACAACGACCGGGTCGCTCGTGGCTTCAGACACTCCCACTCCAATTGACCCTTATGGCATGTCGAAACTGAACGCTGAAACAGCGTTGCGCAAGATCGAACTCGACTCTAGCCTCGACGTAATCGTCATTCGGCCTCCTTTAATTTATGGGGACGGGGTTGGCGGTAACTTACTGAGGCTGATGTGGGCGATTGAGCGTGGGATTCCGTTGCCCTTGGGATCGGTCCTAAATTCACGGTCGATGATATTTGTTGAGAACCTGGTAGTCATTCTGGGCTTGTGCGTTCTGACGCAGCGCAACATTGGCGACCCTCTGCTCGTTGCCGACGATGAAAGCCTGTCGACTGCTGACGTTGTTCGAGAGCTCTCCGCGGGTATGGGGCGCCACCCACGCCTCTTTCCTGTCCCAGTGGCATGGCTGGCTCTTACTGGATCCCTTCTCGGAAAACGAGCGGACGTAAGTCGACTGACTGGCAGCCTGCAGGTTTCGTCGAATATTCATGTCTTGGACGCTTCCTACAAGGAGCAATGCTCGTCCCGAGCTGCCCTGCGCTTGACGGCTAGGGCTTTTTCTCTCCGGGCCACGGCCACGCAGACGGAGAGAGGCAGATGAGCGCTGATCTTGTGGGTGAGAGAGTGGTCATTCAGCGCTCACCTGAAACTGCTCGTCGGCGACGCATACTCATCGGTGTCACAATTGATGACTCTCTTCAATTTCACACGGGGCTGCCGGAGGCGCTTGTCGATGATGGCTGGGACGTTCACATAGTCGCTGGCCGCGGACGGAGATCAGACGGCCTGCGTGACATCCGCGGCGTCACTGTGCATCCTCTCGAAATGAGGCGTACACCGAATCCCTCGTCAGACTTGGTTTCCTTCACGAGGTGGATTCACTTAATGATGGTCATTCGGCCCGACGTGACCTTCATCGGGACACCCAAGGCGGCCCTGCTTGGCAATGTTGCCGCTCGAATCATGCGGGTGAAGCGTCGTATCTACGTATTGCATGGGCTGCGGTTAGAAACATCCACTGGGCTCTCACTCCGTATGCTGCGAATTGTGGAAAGGCTCACGGCCAGGAGCGCCCACGAGACTCTTTCGGTGAGCAAGTCGCTTGAAGCTCTCGCTGTGCGAACAGGAATGGTCTCAAAGAAATCCGCAATCGTACTCGGCGGGGGGAGTTGCAATGGGGTCGACATTGCTCGATTTGCTGCAGTATCTTCGGACGAAGAGCGGATTTCCGCCCTCGCGCTGGAGATAGGACTCGATCGGTCACTGCCCACCGTGGGGTTCGTGGGGCGTCTAACCAGAGATAAAGGGCTGCCAGAACTTGCCGGGGCATTTGCTCTGCTTCATGCTGAGGGATTAGCGGTTCAAGTGCTCATCGTCGGTGGCATCGACGATGAGTCCGGTCGTGTCGCGCTCGCTGAGCTCAACCGAACGGGACAGAAAGTCATCGCCGTGGGCTACCGCACAGATACTGCCCTTTTCTATCCACTAATGGATGTGTTCTGCCTGCCGAGCCATCGCGAGGGTCTGCCCAACGTTTTGCTGGAAGCAATGGCAAGTCGAGTGGTGGTCGTGGGGACAAACGTCACAGGTATTGTTGATCTACTCGAGGATCAAGTGACGGGATACCTGGTTGATCGTGGCTCCGAGCGGCAGCTGGCAGATGCACTCCGGGATGCTATTCAGAATCCTAGTCACGCCGTAGAGCTAGCCGATGCGGCGTTTAAATTCGTGAAGACGGAATTTGACACCAGAAGAGTGCAGGCCCTGATTCGCGAGTACTTGACGTCGCGTTAGTTGGCACATGGCGATGCTGTCAAGACTGGGCATTTCGGCTCGTCCAGAGCCGCTGTGCCTTGTGAATAAATATCTGTCTCGTCCTGCAGGGGTCCTCGGCAGAGTGCCGCATTGCCTGCATCAAATTAGTTGGAAGTGAGGGCTTCAAATTCAAAGGCCAAATGGTGCGGTAAAGAATTCTCGCGTTGGGGTCGGCTCGGGGTCATCTCCCTATGCAGGCCGCATAACAATTTTGGTGGCTACGGGCACGAACGCTGCCTTCGTACTTGCCCTTCAGCTGCTTGCCTTGGTCACTCTCACACCCGCCGAGTTCGGCGTCTTCTCGATTCAGTATCTCCTCTTTGCTTTCGCCACTTCAGTCTGCCTCTCGGTGATTTGCGAACCCTGGCTCCGGAGTGGATTCCATGAAGGGAGCGTTTCATCTTGGCGAGAGTATTCGAGCTTCCTGGTGTACTTCTCCTTCACAGCTGGCCTGGGCGCGCTCGTAATATCTGCCGCAATCCCTGAACTGCGATTGGTCGCAAGCGGTGGCGCGCTGGCTGTCGCGGTCGGAACCTATCGCGCAGGTGCGCGTTATCACCAGGTGCGCATGAACCTGTGGCGATCTGTAATCTGGGCGGATGCAGCAGGACTGGCGGTCACGGTCGCGGTTTGGTTGGTTCTTAGTGCAAATCGATTTGGTGCGCTGGAAAGTATTGTCATAGCTTGGGCGGCAGGCGCGGTCGCGTCCGCAATCCCAAAACCATGGCCCCGCTTGCAACCCCCTAAATCTATTCCAGCCTGGATAACACAGCACGGGCATCACATCAAACTCTTGCTTCGAGATTCGTTGCTCATGGACCTCGGGGCAATCGGAACACCGTTTGTGGTCGCGCCGGTCCTGGGCATCTCTAGCTTCGGAATCTATAGAGCAGTGTCAAATGTGGCGGCCCCTGTGAGGCTGGTGCTCAACCCTCTTCGCCCGACACTCGCGGTTGGCAGTCTCGCTAGGCACCAAGCTCCCAGGAGAGTTTGGGCATCGTTCTTCGCCAGTATTGGCTTTGGCGGTGCTGCCTATGGAGCGCTCGCTCTAGTCGATGCAGTTAATATCAATCTCGGGTCACTGTCGTCCCTTGTTCCCTACAGTGTGCCTACTGCTGGCTTCGTAGCAGCCAGCTTCTTCGGCCACTACTACTACATCATCGCCCGCGTTTATTTGCGCGGGAACCCGATGCTCGTCGGGCGCATCGCGCAAACAGCTCTCTCCATAGTCGCGCCACTACTGGGAGCCTTGATCTGGGGACTTTCCGCTGCCATTTGGGGCTTCGCAGTGGCAACTGCGCTATCTGCACTTACCTGGTTCGGCCTCGTCATTAGGACTACGCATGAAGATTGATCATGCAGAAAGGGGCAGCGGTCCGACCAGGGTCATAGAGGGCATCGCGGTGTGCGCAGAATACCTGAGGTGCCGCATTGGGCTGGTTCAAACAAGGGATGGCTTGAGTTGGGCCCTCCAAGTAGCGTGCAGTAGGCAGGGGGCGAAGTGATTATGTCAAATGCAACTTGGGCAGTAATCCTTATCCCGCTGTTGGCAGTGATGACCGGAGTGGGTTCGTTCGGGGTGAAAAAGCCCTCTACCGTGGTTCTTCTTCACAATGGCGTTTGGGCCGGCGCATTGTTCCTCATCGGTACGGACCTCGTCCGATACAAGGAATCGTCCACTGAGGCGTGGCTGACTCTGTCTTTGGGTCTGGTCTTCTTTAACCTCGGATCCCTTCTTTCGCGACTATCTGATCAGGGGTTGTCGACTTGGAGCGCCAATGGAGAAACCAAGATCTGCGCATTGCTATCTCGCCGAGCTTTGTTTTGGGCCGTCGCAATGTACGGAGGCGCCTTTTGTTACTACCTCCTCATGATTCAGCAAAGATACGGTCTCACGACGCTCCTAACTGATCCCGAGAGCATCAGAGCATATTCCGCAGTGTCCTATTTGCAATCCATACCATTGCCCGTTCGGATCTTGCTATATCTCGGCCCAGTCCTATTCGTCGTTTTCGGCTTTAGGGAGGCGCTCGATAAGCCGTTCCCAATGGTTGTGCGGCTCTTCGCGATGGCCCTCTTGGCGACCAGCATGCTGGCGCTTCTGCAAAGAACGAATCTCTTTATGGGTATCTTGTGGCTGGTCGCGATGCTGATTACTCGCGAGTCGAGCATTCTGGGCGGAGTGCGAGATCGAACCATTCCAGAGTTGAAGGCGGGCGCTCCTCCATCAAGAATGAGCAGAACAGCTGTTACTGTTTCAATCGTTTTCCTCGTACTCTCCTCGCTCCTAGCTTTTCAGGTAGTTGCTGGCTTCCTCAACAAGAATGGGCAGCAAGCGCTCTCTGCAGGAACCGTCTCTACTGAACTGCAATCGTCGGGCCTCACCTCCCCCTTCATTTACTACACCGGCGGAACGATCGCGTTTCTCCAGCTCACCGATTCGCAGAATGCAAGCTGGCCCCCTCCGTTTCGACCAGACGCCATGGCAATTGGGGACTATAACCCGCAGACTTGGGGCGCGGCAACGCTTTCTCCGGTGCTGAAAGCCCTGCCTGTCGTGCGGCCCTGGAACCCAATTGCACCTTTCATTGACACGGGAGTTCTCACGAACGTCTATACGTGGCTTGAGCCTTTCTACAGAGATTTTCGAATTCCAGGCGTTGTAGTTGCGATGCTCCTGATGGGTTGGATTGCAACTCGACTCCACGATCGGCGATTCCAATCTCCACGCATGTTCTGGCTGCAGGGGGCTGTTCTATCGAGCGTATTTCTCGCACCATTCGTCACGAAAGTCGTAGACACACTGTTCATTACCGAGTTGATATTCATTGTTCTTCTCACCAGAAATAGTCGTCCGAAGTCCCGAAGTTTCGCGCGCACTGCACGCCAGAGCCTCCGATAGGCTCCGGTCATGGTACAAATTCGAACGGTAACGAGCTACGGACCGGGGGCTGGAAGCGCGCGGGTGAGAGTATTTGACTGGTTGGACCATCTTGCGATCGAGGCGGATTCGTTCACTTACCTTGGCCGGTCGACCAATTCCCTTGGCAGCCTCGCGAAAGAGCCGTTTCGCATCCCGGGAGTTGAGGCTGAGCTCAGGCGCCTTGTTCGAACAGCTGAGGGGACCACGGTCCTGCTCTCGCGTCAGGCGAGTCCGTTCAGCAATGGCTTAGTTGAAAGGGATCTCTTAGCCCGCTCATCCCACGGCGTCTACGACTTTGACGACGCGCTAATGCACACCCCTGTAAGCAGGCGCGAAAGCGTTTGGTCGAAAAGAAGAGTTTGGCGTAAGTCTGTAGAGGGAGCCAACACTGTTATTGCCGGCAATGATTTTCTGGCAAGTGAGGCATCTCGCCATCACCGCAATGTCGTGGTGATCCCCAGTTGTGTTGCCCCAGAGTCCTACTTGGTTAAGGCGCAGTATGGGATTCATGAAGTACCACGTGCAGTCTGGCTCGGATCTCCCAGCACTGAACTTTACCTAAAAGGTATCGCCGGTCCTCTCCTCGCCGTGCACGAAACTCGGGGGCTTCGACTGTCGGTCGTCAGCGCAGGGAACGCGTCTCTGGGTGCCCTCGACAAGATGGTCGACCGCGTCGAATGGGCCAGGTCTACCTTTCAACAGGAGCTTGTGAAGGCAGATTTTGGAATCATGCCTCTGGTAGATTCGCTCTGGAGTCGAGGAAAGTGCGCTTACAAGCTTTTGCAGTACGGAGCCGCTGGGCTGCCTATGTTAGGCAGTGCTGTCGGAGCCAACGACAGCGTTCTGAAAGACGCCGATGGAATGGCGGTAAGTTCCGACAGTGAATGGCGGGATGCGCTGGAGTCGTTGGTGGATGAGCCTGAGAATCGCCGATCAAGCCGCGGACAAAATGGGCGTTTGGCTATTCAAGCCAAGTACAGCTATACGGCGTGGGCCGACTCGTGGCAAAGCGCTATGGGGCTTGCCTGAAATCCGGGCCTAAGTTCTGAAGGCATGGAAGTGGCGGTAATCTAAGGGTGTTGCCAGCTTAAGAACGCGTGGCATGGGGGAGAGGATCGGGGCATGCGTGCTTTGCTGACCGGCGGGGCGGGATACATCGGGTCTCACGTGGCTCTGGAGTTACTGGAACGTGGCCATGAGGTTGTCGTTATCGACGATTTGTCAAATAGCAGCCGGGAGTCGCTGCGTCGTGTCGAAGAACTGTCGGGGCGGAAGGTGGACCTTTACGTCGCCGATTTGTCAGATATTGATGCGACCCGCGAAATTTTTGTGGCATCGAATCCGGACGCTGTCATTCACCTGGCGGGGCTGAAGGCTGTTGGTGAGTCTGTCGCGGATCCGATCAGGTACTACCGGACCAACCTTGGGTGCACGTTCACGCTCGTGCAGGTCATGCGGGAGTTCCGAGTAAAGAAACTCGTGTTCAGCTCATCAGCGACGGTGTACGGAACAATCGCTGACCTTCCGGTTTCTGAATCGAGCGTTGTCGGACAGGGAATAACCAATCCTTACGGGCAGACAAAGGCCATGATCGAGCAAATCCTCCAGGACGTTGCTGTCACAGATCCCGAAATGCAGCTGACGATTTTGCGCTATTTCAATCCGATCGGAGCCCACGAAAGCGGCCGCATCGGAGAGGATCCACGACAAGTACCAAACAATTTACTTCCATTCGTAAGCCAAGTTGCCGCAGGAGTCCGGGAGGAGGTGTCCGTCTTTGGTGACGGCTTTGCGACCCCAGACGGCACTGGAGTCCGTGACTATGTTCACGTCGTCGACTTGGCTCGCGGGCACGTAGCCGCTTTGGAGGCCTCCCTGGGAGGTGTGCGAGCGTTCAATCTGGGAACGGGCCACGGTTCGAGTGTTCTTCAAGTGATCAAGGCTTTCTCGCGGGTCGCCCGTCGCTCTATCCCCTACAAAGTCGTGGCTCCCCGTCTCGGTGACGTTGCGGTTTCCTACGGGAACGTTGTGAAGGCTGCGGAAGAGTTAGGTTGGGTCGCCCAGCGCACGTTAGAGGACGCTTGTCGCGATGCATGGAGGTGGCAGTTGGCCAATCCTTATGGCTACTCGTCCCAAGCCAACTCATTTGTTCCTGAACGCCTCGATCCTAAGCCTGACGGGTGTGGTGTTGTACCCCCTCCGTAACTTGGTTGGCTGACAAAGTGAGATCAACAGATTCTGGATCCACGGCGCGGCGCCACGGAAGACGTCAACCTTGGTGAGTCAGTTTCTTTAGGTGTTCATTAAGTTCGCCGTTTCTTTCTGTTAACGCCAACCCAAAACAGGGCCAATAGTGCCAGGCGAGTTCTAGGGCGAATTCCAGCGGTCGTCGCAACAATGATTAGTTAATTGGATCGTAGTAGGTCGGCGAGGAGCTGGGCCGGTGTTGTCCAACCGAGTCGTTTCCGGAGCCTGTTGTTGAGACGGCGCTCAGCGAAATTCCCCAGTCCTGCTCATCGAAGCTCCCCAGGTCGCGGGGTTAGATTAGGGGAAGTTTGTGCCCGTTGTCACGCGGCGGCGCTCGTTGGAGGCGGCGGCGTGGTTGCGGAGCCGGTAGGAGCCGCCGTCGAGGGTGACGACGACGGATCGGTGGAGGAGCCGGTCGAGCATCCCGGCGGCGACGGTGGTGTCGCTGAGGATCTCGCCCCAGGCGCCGACGGGCCGGTTTGTGGTGATCACGATCGACGTTTTCAGGTAGCGCGGGTTGATGACTTGGAACAGTGCTGATGCGGCCTCGGCGGGCAGCGGAAGGTAGCCGAGTTCATCGATCACGAGCAGCGTTGGGCCGGCGAAGAACCGCATCATCGTGCCCCACTTGCCCTCGATCGCGGCGCGGTGGCAGCGGGCGGCGAGGTGTTAACGCCAACTGAAAACAGTGCCAGAAACGCCAACTGAAAATAGGGCCACCAACCATCATGGAAGGTGATCAAACTGGATGATTGGGCAGAGATTCGCCACCTGCATTCGACGGGGAAGCATTCGAAGCGGGAGATAGCCCGGCTGGTCGGAGTGTCCCGAGGAACGGTAGATCGGGCGAGGTGCGGGTGTTGCTCGCGGCGACGCCAACGATGCCGGCCGCAACCGCCGCCGAGCGGGTGGGCTGGTCGGGGTCTCCGTCGCTGTTCCGGGCCAAGATCGCCGAGCTGCGGCCGGAGTATGCGGTGCCGGATCCCGCGGATCGGCTGGTGCACCCGCACGGGTTCCAGGTCCAATGTGATCTCTGAGTATTTGCGGGTTTGGGGGCCGCTGAATATTGTCTTCGGGGGCCGCTGGTATTGCCTTGTGGTGCCAGGCTGTCGCGCGGTCGGGGGCCAGTGACGCCCGACCGCGCGACAGGTTTATGCCTTGACCTGGCCGGCGGTGTGTTCTCGCATGTTGTGGCCGCCGGTCTCGACCCAGATGGTGTTGTGCACGATGCGGTCCATGATCGCGTCGGCATGAACCCCGGAACCAAGGCGCTGGTGCCAATCCTTCTGGGCGTATTGAGTGCAGAACACCGTTGATGCCTGGTCGTAGCGTCGCTCGAGGAGTTCCAGCAGCATGCTCCTGGTGCTCTCGTCGGGTTCGTCGAGGAGCCATTCATCGATCACCAGGAGTGTGAATGCGGCGTACTTGTTCAAGAACTTGGTCGTGCCGGAGGGTTTGTCGCGGGCCAGCTGCCAGGCCTCTTCGAGTTCCGGCATCCGAATGTAATGTGCTCGCACCCGGTGCAGGCACGCGGCTTTCGCCAGCGCGCACCCCAGATATGATTTCCCCGACCCGGTGAATCCTTGAAACACGACGTTCTGCTGCCGGTCGATGAACGAGCACGTGCCCAGCCCCGCCAGCATCGACCGGTCAAGGCCGCGTTCCTCGACGAGGTCCAGGCGGCGCAGGTCCGCATTCGGATATCGCAGGTTCGCCCGGCGGATCAGGCCCTCGACCTTGGTTTGGGTGAATACGGAATGGGCGTCATCGACGGCGAGTTTGATCTTCTCCTCGAACGCCAAACCGAGGGTGAGGGTGTCGTCTTGGGCGTCGAACGCGCCCAACAGGGCGGCCACGCCCATTTCGCGGAGTTTGCGTTTGGTCTCGATATCGATCCGGCTCACCGTGCACCGCCTCCGGCGTAGTAGTCGGCGCCGCGGACATACCCGCCGGATTCAGGTTCGGTAGGTTCGAAGGGAGGCATCCTGCGGGTGCGTGACTTGTCTTGCCCGGTCTCCAGGATCGGCTGCAGGTGCGCATACCGGGGCGACCGGACACGACCTTCGAGCGCGATCTGACACGCTTTCTCCACTCTCTCGCTGGAGTAGCGGCGGCTCAGCCGCAACGCTGCGAGGGCGGCGTCGAAGCCTTGCTCCTCCACCGCTACGGCCTCGAAGATCCTGTTCACCACGGTCACCATGTTCGGGCCGATACGGTCAGCCCATGCCCGGATCCTCACCGCGTCCCATTCCCCATATTTCTCGCCCTGGGGCTGATCGGCATCGTTCGTCCGGTACTCGTTCACAACATGTGAGTCTTTGCGCTTTTGGGGGCCAGCGTTATTGACGTTCGGGGCCACTGGACGATGCGACCAGTAGCGTATTATGGGTCCACTGAATATTTCCGTTGGGGGCCATCTGCTTAGCTCCTCCCGACGCGTGTATTGGCGCGCGGCGGAAGGAGTAGTTAGCAATGGTACGAAAAATCAAAGCGAAGCTGGTGCTCGAACTCCGCGCTGAAGGCAAGACGGGGCGCGCGATCGCTCTCGCGCAGGGCATGTCGCGCAAGAGTGTGCTTGCGGTGTTTGACGCCGCTGACCTCGCCGGCATGGGCCGTGACGGTCATGCTGGCCGCAGCGATGCTGGGGTGTATGCGTTGCTGTTCCCGGGGCGTGGCGAGCACGAGAGTGTGTTCGTGGAGCCTGATTAGGAAGGGGTGCACAAAGAGCTCGCCAAGGTGGGGGTGACGCTGAAACTGCTCCATGGCGAGTACGTCGACGGATGCGCTGCGAAGGAGCAGCCGGCAATGGGGTACGACCGATTCTGCAAGGCATACGCGGCGCATACGTTGATCACGGGGGCGGCGTCCCGGGTTGGTCATAAGGCCGGGCAGACGGTCGAAGTCGACTGGTCGGGTCCAACGATGCAGCTCACCGACTCGGTGACAGGCGAGACGTCTCGGGTGTATTTGTTCGTCGCGTGCCTGCCGTTTTCCAGATACGCGTTCGTCGAGCCGGCGTTGGATATGCGGCAAGACACCTGGCTGCTGGCCAATGTGGCGATGTTCGAGTGGTTCGGTGGAACGGTGCCCCGGATCGTGCCCGACAACCTGAAGACCGGAGTGATCAAGCACCCTCGAGAGGGTGAGATCGTGTTGAACGACGCATACCGGGAACTGGCTGCGCATTATTCGGCAGCGGTTCTGCCCGGCAGAATCCGCCGCCCAAAAGACAAAGCCAGTGTCGAGAACATTGTCTCTCATGTTGCCACCTGGGTGATCGCGTTTCGAGAAAGGCCCGATTCTATGTGCGGAAGCGACCCGGAGTGGGGAATTTCAGTGAGCAGAACTGGGGAATTTCAGTGAGCGCCGTCACGGCGCCACGTCGAAGATGACACTCGACATGATAGCGTCCGGAACCGGCAAGAAGGCGCTTCAGTCCGAGGTCACTCCGATGGTGAACCCCACGACAATATCGGATCTGCCCCTCGACTGCGCGACCGTCGCGGCGGAGTAGTCGGTGCGGGGCTAAAGGCCGATGGCGAAGGCGGCGTAGCCGATGACGCCGGCGGAAACCGCAGCGACGGCCAGAAAGGCGTACTGCAGTCCCTTGGTGCTGCGACCTCGTCGCAATAATGCCTTATGGCCCATCTGCTCGGGCCGGATTTTAGTCACAATTTTTACTGTACCGCTGCGGTGACACCCGAATCGTTGCTCTGGGCCCCCAAAAGAGGGGGTTAGGCTGCCTCGGATGGTGCCCGAGGCTAGGCTTCAGTCGTGGTGAATGAGATATGAAACTGTCCGTGATCGGTTGTGGCTATCTGGGGGCCGTGCACGCTTCGGCGATGGCCGAGTTGGGCCACGACGTGGTGGGTATTGATATCGATGCCCGAAAGATCGACCAGTTGGCCGCGGGCACGCCGCCGTTCTTCGAGCCAGGCCTGCCCGAGATTCTGACCTCGGCCATGGCGTCGGGTCGGCTGCGCTTCAGCACCGACATTGCCGATGCCGCCGGCGCGCAGGTGCATTTCATCGGCGTCGGAACCCCGCAGAAGGCCGGCAGCCACGCCGCTGACCTCAGCTACGTCGACGCGGCTGTGCAGTCTTTGCTGCCCCACCTTGCCGCCGGTGACCTGGTCGTGGGCAAGAGCACGGTTCCGGTCGGAACCGCCGGCCGCCTTGCCGGGGTGATCGAGGCATCCGGCAGCGGGGCCACCCTGGCCTGGAACCCCGAGTTTCTGCGCGAGGGCTTCGCCGTGAAAGACACCATCAGTCCCGACCGTCTCGTCTACGGAGTGCCGACCGGCGCGGCCGGAGAGCGGGCCACGGCGCTACTAAACGAGGTCTACGCGTCGGCGATGGCCGCTGAGACGCCGCTGATCGTGACCGACTACGCCACGGCCGAGCTCGTGAAGGTCGCCGCGAACGCGTTCCTGGCCACCAAAATCAGTTTCATCAACGCCATGAGTGAGATCGCCGACGTCTCCGGGGCGAACATCACCGAGCTGGCCGACGCCATTGGGTTCGACAACCGCATCGGCCGCCGTTTTCTGAACGCCGGCGTCGGGTTCGGCGGCGGTTGCCTGCCGAAGGACATCCGTGCCTTCACCGCCCGCGCCGAGGAACTCGGCCGGGGCGAGTCAGTCTCCTTCCTGAAGGAGGTCGACGCGATCAACATGCGGCAGCGCCAGCGGGTCGTCGCGATGACCCTGCAGGCTTTGGACAAGCCCGTCTACACGGCCAAGGTGGCCGTGCTGGGGCTCAGCTTCAAGCCGCACTCCGACGACGTGCGGGACTCGCCGGCCCTCGACGTGGCCGTGCAGCTGCGGGGCCTCGGCGCCGACGTGATGGCGACCGACCCGCAGGGAATCGAGAACTCGCGCCTGCGGCATCCGCAACTCACGTATTCGACCAGCATCGAGGAGACCCTGCGTGACGCGGACGCCGTTGTGCTGGTGACCGAGTGGACGGAGTTCAAGCAGATTGACCCGGTCTGGGCGGCTACTCTGGTTCGTGTGTCCATAATAATTGACGGTCGAAATACTCTTGACGCTGCTGCTTGGCGTGCTGCGGGCTGGACCTACCTGGGGCTCGGTCGGCCCTGATGGCCGACCTTTCTCATGCTTCGGTGTCAAAGCCGAAACGCCGAGGGTGGCGGATCGCGCTCATCGCCATCGCCGCCGTCGTTCTGCTGGTTGGCGGGGTTGCGGGCGTCTACGCCTGGACTCTTAGCAACACCTTCGATAGCCAAACCGTGAAGATCCCCGACGTGTTCCCCGACGAGACGTCACGGCCGCCGGCGCCAACCGGTGACCCGGCAACCGGTGACGGGGCAACCGGGCAGAACATCCTCCTGCTCGGCTCTGACACCCGGGGAGCGAACGACGGGTCCATCACCGACCTCACCGGCCAGCGCTCGGACACCATCATGGTGGTGCACGTGCCGGCGAACCGCGAGAACATCTATGTCATGTCGATCATGCGTGACAGCTGGGTCGACATTCCGGGTGAGGGCGAGGCCAAGATCAACGCCGCGATGTCTTACGGCGGGGTTCCCCTGGCCGTGCAGACCATCGAGGGTCTTCTCGGTGCGCGCATCGACCATGTGGCCATCGTCGACTTCACCGGGTTCAAAGGCATCACGGATGCCCTGGGCGGCGTCGACATCGACAATCCGGTCGGCTTCGACTCGTCCTCGCTGCCGGGGCGCTACTTCGCCGAGGGAACCCAACGCTTGAACGGCACGGAGGCGCTGGCCTTCGTGCGGGAACGATACGCCTTCGCGGACGGCGACTTTCAGCGGGCCCGCAACCAGCAGGCCTTCATCAAGGCCGTGTTGGGCAAGTCGCTGACGGCGGAAACCCTCACCAACCCCGCCAGGATCAGCGATCTGGTCGGGGCGATTGCTCCCTACCTCGCCGTTGACGAGGGGCTGAACTCGGCCTACGTGGCCGGTCTGGCCGTGGAGCTACGCGACGTGCGCGTGGGTGACGTCACGTTCTTCACCCTGCCGACGACAGGCACCGGTACCTCGCCCGACGGTCAGTCGATCGTCGTCATTGACCAAGACAAGTTGAAGGAAGTGCAGCAGGGGTTTCAGACGGACACCCTCGACACGTACCAGCCCGAGCTACAGACGATGGAGTAAGGGGCCACGAGCCTGGCGGGGTCGTGGTCAGCTTGTTGGGATTCTGGCCGGTGGCGTTCTCGACACCTGTGGATTTGTGCCGGATTTCACGGGGTGGGGGGCACTGTGCGCGGGGCACTCACCACGTTGCGGACCCCGGCACTGCGTATCAGCGCGCGGGCATGAGGCAGAGCCGAATGTAGTAGACATAGGCGCGCTGGGTCGTCTGATCAGGGGACTCGATTACTCCCGTGATCGCGTCTGTCCATTCTGAGGCTCTGCCGATGGCGTCGATAGAGAAACCGTAGGCGTCGAAGGTCTCATCGACAGCATTCAGGTCGTAGCCCAGTGCGGCCAGGTTCGCATCGAAATAAGGGAGTACGGATTCGTTTGTGAACCCGACAGCCGGGTCATAGGTCAGGGGGAGGTCAGCGACGGCGTCCTGTCCGGCGAGGTCCAGGCGTTCGTGCGCCATGTTGCAGGTGAGGCCTTTGAGCGCCTTGTCGGCCACTCCGTTCACGTGCCTCACGAAATCAGGGTGTGAGTCGGGAGCAAGGCGCAGGCTTACCAACCTGATCGCGTCCTCGGGGATGAATTCCGCCACCATACCGGCAAAGGTGGACACCCGCGTGACCTCCTTCCAGAACAGCACGATCGCGTCGGCACGCGCGATCATGTCGGCCTCGGCCGCGGTGAGCCCCTGAGCCGGCGCAGCTTTGAGGCCACCTGCCAGATCGTCTAGTGGTGCCGGCTGTTTCATCGTGCCGAATTCGTTCCCGACTGGCTCGAGTTTCTTCAAAGCCTGGCTGATCGTGATCTTCCACGCCGGCGCCCTCTCCGCGACGACGACGCAGCTCCCCAGACTGAGAACGACCGCTGCACTGAGAACGACCGCCCCGATTGCCCTTATCGCAACCCGCATCTGAACCATGGGACTGCCTTCCCGTCGGAGACACTCAAACCCGTTGGTGCAGTGATAGCACCGGAAGGAGGTTTCGGCTAGGACATGATCAGGGCTTTTACGGCTCCTATTCGCGCCGCGAGAGCCTGTCTGGCGGCCCTGCTCGAGCCGAGTAAACTTGAGGCTCGGATTTCAAGGGGTGTGCGCGTGGTCGACCAGGAGCTTCAGCGGGAACAGCAGTATGTCGCGAATCTGTATGCGCGTCTCGACGCGCTGCAGCGGGAGGCCGAGCAGCAACTCGTAGCCGTGCGGCGGCTCGACGTGGGCGGCAACCACCAGTCGCGCTCCGAGCGGGACACGTTCGCGCGGCTCTATGAGGACCGGATCGTGCAGCTGCGCGAGGTCGACGACCGGCTGGCGTTCGGCCGGCTCGAAGTGGCCGCCGACTCCTCTGACTCCGACTCTGCTTCCGACTCTTCCTCTTCCTCTTCTTCCGACTCGACGGGTGCCTCTGTCTACCGCTACATCGGCCGGCTGGGGCTGCGCGACGAAGACCTGCGGCCCATCCTGCTCGACTGGCGAGTGCCGCAGGCCAGCGCGTTCTACCAGGCCACCGCGGCGACGCCGCTCGGCGCCCGCGCCCGCCGGCACCTGCTCTCGAAGGGGCGGGACATCGTGCGGATCGAGGACGAGATCCTCGACGCCACACTGCTCGAGGGCGATTCGGCAACCCAGCACCAGGGGGAGGGCGCACTGCTGGCCGCACTCACCGCCCAGCGCACCGGGCACATGAGCGATATCGTGTCGACGATCCAGGCGGAGCAGGACCGCATCATCCGTTCAGACCTGAAGGGCGTGCTCGTCGTGCAGGGCGGCCCGGGCACCGGCAAGACGGCCGTGGCCCTGCACCGTGCGGCGTACCTCTTATATACGCATCGGGATCGGCTGAAGAACTCGGGTGTGCTCATCGTGGGGCCGTCGGAGTCCTTCCTGCACTACATCGAGGCGGTGCTGCCGTCGCTGGGGGAGACCGGGGTGGTGCTCGCATCCGTGGGCCAGCTCTACCCGGGCATCGAGGCCACCCGAGAGGATGCCCCGGCCGTCGCCGCGATCAAGGGCCAGACCTCGATGGCCCGGCTCGTTCAGCGTGCCGTGCGGTCGCGGCAGCGGGTGCCGGCGTCGGCGCAAGTGCTGGTCGTGAACGGTGACCGGCTCACGCTCAAGCCGCAACTGATCGAGACCGCGATTCACCGAGCGCGGGCCGGCGGCAAGCCGCACAACGAGGCCCGGGTCACGTTCGTGAAGAACGCGCTCGCCGCGCTCTCCCGGGAGTGGCTCGCACAGTTGAAGGACCAGGGCCGGTCGATGGACGACACTGATCTGCCCATGCTGCGCGAAGACCTGCGCCTGGCCGACGACGTGCGGGTGGCGCTGAACACGGCCTGGCTGCCGCTCACCCCCGAGAAGCTCGTGCAAGACCTCTACGCCCGCCCGCAATGGCTGGCGCAGCTCACCCCCACCTGGACGCCCGCTCAGCGCGCGCTGCTGCACCGGCCGCGCGATGCCGAGTTCACCATCTCGGATGTGCCGCTGCTCGACGAGGCGGCCGAGCACCTGGGCGAGTACAACGTGGTCGACGCAGCCCAGAAGCGCGAGCAGAAGGAGCAGCGCAAGCGCGACGTGGAGAACGCGGAGCTGGCCATCTCGAACATGGAGGTGAAGGGGCTGGTGAACGCCAAGGCGCTCGCCGACAACTTCGCCGAGCTCGGCGACCGGGCCACCACGGCTGAGCGCGCCGCGCTCGACCGCACTTGGACTTACGGTCACGTGGTCGTCGACGAAGCACAGGAGCTGTCGCCGATGCAGTGGCGGCTGGTGCTGCGGCGCGGCCCGCTGCGGTCGTTCACGATCGTGGGCGACATCGCCCAGGCGGCGTCGGCCGCGGCCGCGTCGAACTGGCGCGACGCCCTCGAGCCCCTGCTCGGCTCCTCGCTCGAGGCTTCGCGGTGGCGGCTCGAGGAGCTCACCGTGAACTACCGCACCCCCAGCCAGATCGCTTCGGCTGCCGAGTCGATGGCGCTGGCGCACGATCTGCCGATCACTCCGGCGCGGTCGGTGCGGGCGAGCGAGTGGCCGATTGAGACGGTTTCGGATGTTGTTGAGGCTGTTCGGCGGGAACGCTCTTTGGGGTTGGGTGGCACCGTTGCAGTGATCGTGCTGGAGCCTGCGCTGGCGGGGGTTGTTGGTTCGCTGGCTGCTGCGTTCGGTTCCTTGGGCGTCAGTGTCGGTGTCGGGGCTGCGGGGCTGCTCAAGGATGTGGCGGTGCTCACCCCGCAGGATTCGAAGGGGCTGGAGTTCGACGCCGTGATCGTGGTGGACCCGGCGGGGATCGTGGCGGCGTCCTCGCGTGGCGCCGGGGCGCTGTACGTGGCCATGACGCGGCCTACGCAACGGCTGTATCTCGTGGCGACGGGGGAGTTGCCCGCGGGGCTGTAGCTGTGGTTTCGCTTGTCGAAACCCGGCGAGCCATTCTCTGAACCCGTGCCGCGGCATCCGTGCCCCTGCGTTTTCTGCGGACTTTTTCGCGACACGCCGTTCCCCGCGGCGCCAAACCCGGCGTGTCCCGAAATTCTCCGAGTTAACGTCACGACGGATGCCACGTGGCGGCCCCGAGTGGACGCGTTGAAAGGGGCGGCTGATCGGCCTGTGTTCTGAGAACGCTCTTCTCAATTCACAGATCGGAATCAAAATGGCCTCTTTCGACGTAGTCATGGAACAGTCCAAAGACCTGGATTCGAATGAGAAGCAGAGGGCCGCTGGTGATCTGCTCAGGTCGCTGGGTTCCTATGAGATGCAGAAGGGCGTCAGCGAGATCCTCAGATCGATGGACGCGCCCGGGAAGGCGAAAGCCATCGAGGACGCGACTGCGTTGCCCAAGGGCGATGCGGCGCGAACGACTCTGCTTATCATCCTCATGGTGGGTCTGTTCGCGAAGAGCCCGATCTCAGGACGCAGCGACTCTTAGTGGAGGGGGTCGCCAGGTGCCCTGTCCAGGTGGTTGGTGTTGCCGGTGGTTGGGGTTGCCCGTGGTTGGGCTTGCCGGGTCCCGGCGAGCCGCCCTCCTCACCCGCCACTCCTGCGCCGGCCCCCCGGCCGAACGAATTCGTTAGGGAGCCCGGTTGCCCGAGGGGCGCGGGTGCCTGAGGGGCGCCGCAACGGATGCATGTGGTCGGCCAACCACGGCACCGCGCCGACCGAATTACTTTCTATACTTGTGCAGAACCCTTTGACTGCACATTCGTATACGTTTACTATTGAGGTATGGCTGGAGCCCCCACTCCGCACCACCCCACCGCCTCACCGCAGGCGGTGCCTTCCCTCGCGCAGGCACCCCTCGCGCAGTCACCCCTCGCGCAGTCACCCCTCGCGCAGTCACCCCTCGCGCAGGCACCCCTCGCGCAGGCACCCCGTGCACAGTCACCCCTTGTGCAGCAGCTGCAGCAGGCGCGTGATCTGGCCGCGGCCGTGCTGGATTCGGTGTCCTTCTCCCTCCTGGGCGAGGCGGACGCGATGATGGTGCTGGGCACGGTTGAAGACCTCGGCCGTCGGGTCGATGCGGCCAGGGTTGCCTCGGCCGCCGATATTGCGGTGCGGTGCCGCCGCATCCTGGGCCATGAGTCCCTGGCGGATAAGAACGGGGCCAGTAGCGGCATCGACCTGATCACTCGTCTGACCCGCGTCTCTT
>NZ_SOHB01000024.1:0-30114 GCF_004403055.1 Cryobacterium sp. TMT1-19 | reverse complement strand
CCTCGCCATGCTCAGCCTCGGCGGCCACAAACCCGCACTCCCCGGCCGGGATTGACCCACGGTTACGACAGGAGAGCCAAAATCTCCGTCGAATTCGTTAGGGGCGTGAGAGGCGAGCGAGTGCCCGGACTCGGGGCGCTCAGGCCAGGAACTGCAGTGCGGCGCGCTTGAACTCGCGGGAGGTGAGCGTGTTCACGTGGTCCCGGCCCGCCAGTTCGAGGTAGTCGGCACCGCGCGCGCGGGCAAGTTCGGCGACCCCGGCCGGGATGGAGTCGGCGCCGCCGGCGACGTAGAGCACGGGAATCTCGGCCGGCACGTCCAGCGAGGAGCCGGCCACCCCGCCGACGCACGCCACGAGGGCCTCACGGTCGGCGCCGGCGGTGATCGCGGCACCCAGTATCGCCGCGATCGACGGGTCGGTGCCGGCGGTGCCGTCGGTCACGAACCGGCGCACGGCATCCGGATGCCACGTCTCGAACAGTTCGTCCGGCCCGGCTCCGCCGAGCACCAGTCGGCGCACCCGGGACGGCGCCAGCCGCGCGAGCGCCGCCGCCACGCGCGAGCCCATCGAATAGGCGACCACGTCGACCTGCTCCAGCCCGAGGGCGTCGAGCACGACCACGAGGTCGGCTGCGAGTTGCCGGGGCAGGTAGTCGATGCTGCGGCGCGGCTTGTCGCTGCGGCCGTGACCGCGGAGGTCGAGGGTGATCACGCCGCGCCCGGCGTCCTGCAGGGCTCGCACCCAGCCGGTGCCGACCCAGGTGACCTGCGATGTCGACGCGAACCCGTGCACGAGCAGGATCGGGCGCTCGCCGGGCACGACGTCGTAGGCGATCCGCACGCCGTCGAGGCGCCGCGCGAACAGTGCCCCGCCTGCAGAGCCGGCCGGTGCAGAACCCGCCGGAGCAGAGCCCGCCGGAGCAGAGCCCGCCGCGGCCGGTCCCGCCGCGGCCGGTCCCGCCGCGGCCGGACTCGCCCGGTCGGTCACCCCCACGCTCAGACGACCACGTCGGAGGTGACGAGCACGGCACCGGCATAGGCCAGCTCGCCCAGGGCCGCGTCACTCGTGTCCGGGGCGACGCCGGCGACGAGGTCGGTCAGTACCCGCACATGCTGGCCGTGGCCCCGCGCATCCAGGCCGGACGCGCGCACACAGTGGTCGGTGGCGAGGCCGACGATGTCGATGTCGGTCACCCCGTTCGCGATGAGCAGCTCGCCCGTCTTCTCGCCGCCCACCGAGATGCCGTCGAAAATGGAGTAGCCCGCTTGGCCCTGCCCCTTGCGAATGTGGATGGTCGTGTCCGGCAACAGCAGCGAGGGGTGGTACTCGGCGCCGGGGGTGCCCGCCACGCAGTGCACGGGCCAGGAGTCCGTGGAGCCTGGCTCGCCGGCCCGGGCGAAGTGTCCGCCGTTGTCGCTGTCGGGGTCGTGCCAGTCGCGGGAGGCGAAGATCACGTCATAGGCATCCGGATGTTCCGCCAGCAGCGCGCTGACGCCCGCGGCCACCGCAGACCCACCCTCGACGGCGAGGGCCCCGCCCTCGGTGAAATCGTTCTGAACGTCGATGATGAACAGGGCCCTGGTCACGGATTGCTCCTTCTGTCGCCGGTTGAAGTCAGGAGTTCGACAGGTTGTCGCCGCAGCGGAAGAACCCGGCGGTGATGGTGTCGAGCGCCTGCCTCGCATTATCGCTCACATCCCCGAGCGCGTAAACGGCGAAGGTGAGCGGCGTGCCGTCGGCCGCCCGGATAATGCCGGAGAGCGTGTAGCCGGTGTCGATCCAGCCTGTCTTGGCGAAGACGGCGCCGTCGGCGACGGCGTTGTCGCCCGTGAACCGGTCGCTGTAGGACAGCGATCCGGTGGGTCCACCGGCGATCGGTAGGCCGTCGAAGATGACGCCGAGGTCGCCGTCGCGCGCGTTGATCTTGACGAACAGCCGGGTGAGATACGACGGCGGTACGGCGTTGTCGTCGCTGAGGCCTGAGCCGTCCCGGATGATGATGCCGGTCGTGTCGATGCCATAGGCGTCGAGCGCCGCGACGACGGACTCCTGCAGGGCGCCGAAGGTGTTGCCGGCCCCGGACTCCACCGCGACGAGCCGGGCGAGCATCTCGGCGAGGGTGTTGTCCGACACGATCAGCGACTGCCCGATCAGCACGGACACGGGCTGGGACCGAGCGGCGGCGAGCTGTTCGGCCCCGGCCGGCGCGGTGCCGACGCTGACGCTCACGCCGCCGCCGAGCGCGGCGGCGAAGGCCGCGCCGGCGCGCCCGACGGGGTCGGCGCTGCGGGAAGAGCTCTGACGCGAGGGGTCGTCGCGGTCACCGTCGACCTGCAGGGCGGTCACGTCGGGCATGGAACCGGCGTTGCGTTCCAGATCATCCCAGCTCGGTTCCCAGCCGGGCCCGCCGAAGAACGAGGCGTCCAGCACGAGGGAGGTGATCGGCGGGTTCGCCGGGTTCGCCCGCCAAGCGGCGAGGGTCTGGCGGGCGAGCTCATCGACGTGGGCTGCGCCGGGGTAGACGGATTCCGTGCCGGTGGGCAGGCGCGTGAGGGTGAGGTCTCCCCCGCCGACCAGCACGACAGACCCCGGTGTGCTGCCGGTGACGACGGTGGTCGTGGCCCGGTAGTCCGGTCCGAGCACCTCAAGGGCGGCGGCGCTGGTCAGCACCTTGAGCACGCTCGCCGTGCGTGAGGAGGTATCGCCGCCGCGGTCGAAGAGCACCTCGCCGGTGCTGGCGTTGACCACCTGGGCCTGGAAATCAGCCAGCCGGGGGTCGGCGGCCAGCGCTGAGACCGAACACGTACGCAGGTTTCTGGCATCGGAGGCGGTGGCCGGCACGGGGCGCTCCGAAACGGATTCCGCGGCCGGCACAATCACGCTCGCACCGGTGTTCGCGGCGGCGATGGAGGCGGTGGCCGCGGCATCCGGAGCCCGGGTCGACGCCCCGATCAGGACGGCACCCGCGCCCAGCAGCACCGCCACGGCGACGAGGACGCCCGCGAGGCATTTGCGAGGCTTCGATTCTTCCACCCGTGAACCCTACCCGCCGGGCTTGTGAGTCACCCTGTGCCTCGTGCCCACGGCGTTGCGACGGCGTTACTGCGGCGTTGCAACGGCGTTGCGACGGCGCCCGCGTGGCTAGCGCGTGGCCGCCGGCGCGTGCCGGGCGGCGAGCCAGGCATCCAGTGCCGCGGCCGGAAGCGGGCGGGACATGTGGAAGCCCTGGGCCTCGTCGCAGCCGTACCGGGTCAGCTCGGCGTAGGCGACGGCGTCCTCGACGCCCTCCGCCACCATGCGCACGCCGAGGCTGTGCGCGAGCGCGATGATCGAGGCCACCAGGGCCGCGGCCCTGGCGTCGTCGGCCATCGGGAACACGAAGGACTTGTCGAGTTTGAGCTCGTCGATCGGCAGGTCCCGGAGGTAGGCGAGGGAGCTGTAGCCGGTGCCGAAATCATCCACGGCGATGCGGATGCCGCTCTCCCGCAGGCGGATCAGGATGTCCCTGGCCCTGGCCCGGTCTTCCATCAGGAACTCTTCGGTGATCTCCAGCATCAGGTCGGCGGCCGACAACCCCCGCACCTGGATCATGGCGGCGATGCGTGCGGGCAGATCGGACTCGATCAGGGTGCTGGGAGACATGTTGACCGCAACGGTCAGCGGTGTTCCCTGCGCACGCCAGACCGCGGCCTGGTCGAGCGCCTTTCCCAGCACGATCCGGGTCAGGTCGCGCATGAGCCCGACGTCTTCGGCCAGGGTCAGGAACGCGTCGGGAGGCAGCAGACCCCGGCTCGGGTGCTGCCAGCGCACCAGCGCCTCCACACCGTGTACGTGCCCGGTGGCCAGCTCGATCTTGGGCTGGTAGTGCAGCACGAGTTCGTCGGTGGCGAGGGCGCCGCGCAGGTCTTCCATCATCCGCAGCCTGGAGTCGCCGTGATCGTCGTCGGAGCAGACGAAGACGTGGTGCCCGCTGCGGGAGGTCTTGGCCTTGTACATGGCCATGTCGGCCTTGCGCAGCAGCACCTTGAGGGTGTCGCCCTGGTCGGGGAATAGGGCGATGCCGATGCTGACGTTGGACTCGATCGCGATGCCCTCCAGCGTGAACGGCCGGGCCAGGACCGCCCGCAGCCGCACGGCCGCCGCCACGGCCTCGTCGTGGCCGGCGTCCTGGATCAGAAGCGCGAACTCGTCGCCGCCGAGCCGGGCGAGAAGATCGCCCGGTCGTCGCTGATCGAACAGGCGCGATCCGGCCTGCACCAGCAGCAGATCGCCGACGTCGTGGCCGAGACTGTCGTTCACTTCCTTGAACCGGTCGATATCCAGGAGCAGCAGGGCGCACCGGTGGCCGTCCCCGGGCACGAGGTGAGCGGATGCCTCGGCGTAGAGGGCGCGCCGGTTCGGCAGCCCGGTCAGGTCGTCGGTGCTCGCCTGGCGGTGAAGGTCGGCCATCCGCCCGATCTGCCGGGAGGCGAGCTGGGTGCGCACGGTCCCGAGCACCAGGGTCACGCCTGCGAGGAGCACGGCGCCTGTGGAGATCTTCACCTGCGTGCCGAGGACGAGCACCGCCATCCCGGCGATCGTGGCTGCCCCGGGCACCGCGAGGGTCCACACGCCGCTCAGGGGGCGCCGGGCGGTGACACCGGGCCGAGCCAAGTCCCACGCCCAGACCGCAATGAGGGTGAGGCCGAGCGCCCAGCCCGCATCCAACGGCTCCCCGAAGGTGTACGTTCCGGCGGAAACCTGGAAGGCGTAGACGGCGTCGGTTGCCGCGAAGATCAGGAGCCCGAGCACCAGCAGGGCCCACCGTCGGCCCACGTCGAGTCCGCGGGCGGCGGCAATCCCCGTGATGACCGACACGAGCAACAGATCGAGCAGAGGGTAGCTGGCGGACACCAGGGCGGCCGGGGAGGGCGGCCAGACACCCGCGGATGCAATCACCGGGCTGAGCAACACGGCCAGCACGGATGCCGCGCCAAGCGACCCGATGGCTCCGTCCACCAGGACCGACCGGGGTATTTCACCACGCTGACGGTGGACCAGGACAGCCAGTCCGGCCAGGATCAGCGGATAGAAAAGCGTGTAACCGATGTCGGCCGGAGACGGAAACGAGAGCGTCGCCGCGCCCGCGAGCATGTAGTAGGTGCTGCCGAGGGTAAAGGCCGTCATCGCGGCCGACACCAGAATCAGCTGCGTGCGGCCGCGCTCCGCGCAGAGCGCGGCTGCCCAGCAGAGCAGGGCCGGGAGCCCCGCAGTGATTAGCGACAAGGACCCGGTGAAAACCGGGCCGAAGGCGGCGAATAGGCCGATCGCGTAACCGATCAGCAGCACCCACATCAGCCACAGGATCCAGCGGCCGAGCCGCGCATGGCGAAGGGAGCGGTCATCGATTCGATCCGCGTGCGCGTTGGCGTGCATCGGATCCCCCGCTCCCGTTGCGTACACGCTAGCCGAGCCGTGATGGGCCGACGGACCAACGCCACCGAGTAAGACCACCCCAAAACGGGGGGTGGTGTCATCCGGCGGGCGGAACGAACTCGAGCGGCTCGACGACGGAGCACGCGACCAGCGCGCCGAGGAGCCGCAACGGCCACGTGTGGGGGCGGTGAGGCCGGTTAGTGACACCACCACGGGATCCACGCAGCGCCATTCTGCCCCCCTCCCGCTCTACTGGTCAGATTATCGACCGGAGCACAGCGCACGGACTCCCGCTTACTCCCCGGGGTACCGCAGGCCGATTTGCGCGCGCACCAGGTCGAGCGTCTCCATGATCGCCACCACTTCCTCGACCGGCAGGATGTCGCTCGAGATCTTGCCGGCCCGGATCAGTTGCTCCGCTTCGGCCGCCTGGTAGTGCATGCCGCGCCCGTTGATCTCGGCGGTGAAGGTCTCGATGACCTCGTTGGCGCTGTTGAGCACCCGGAAGTCCGTGGGCGAGTACCAGACCCGGTCGATGTCGATGCGGCCCAGCGTGCCGAGGATGGTGGCCGTGTTCGGGCCGGTGGTGTTGCTGGCCGACAGGGTCTGGGCGATCTGCCCGCCCGCGTACCGGAAGGTCGTGGCGATCTGCGCGTCGGCGCCGGTGGCCTTGAAGGTGGCGGTCGCGAGGATCGTCTCGGGGCGTCCGAACAGTTCGGACGCGAAGGTGAGCGGGTAGATGCCGAGGTCGAGGAGCGCCCCGCCGCCCAGGTGCATGGCGTTCAGCCGGTGCGCCGGGTCATCCGGCAGGTCCTGGGTGTGATCGGCGATCAGGGTGCGCACGTCGCCGAGGGTGCCCTCGGCGAGGATCTCGCGGATGCGCACCATGTGCGGCAGGAACCGGGTCCACATTCCCTCGAGCACCAGCAGCCCCAGGGTCGCGGCGAGGTCGACGACCTCGCGGGCCTCGGCGCCGTTCAGGGTGATCGGCTTCTCGATCAGAACATGCTTGCCGGCATTCAGGGCGAGCTTGGCGTTCTCTGCGTGAAACGGATGCGGGGTCGAAATGTAGATGATGTCGACATCCGGGTCCGCGGCCAGGGCCTCGTAGCTCGGATGAGCCGTGGGAATGCCGAACTCGGCCGCGAAGGCATCCGCCGACGCCTGCGAGCGGGAACCGACCGCCTGCACCTGAAAACCGTTCCGGACGAGGTCGTTCGTAAATGCGTGGGCGATCCCGCCCGTGGCCAGGATTCCCCAGCGAATAGTGTCGGTGCGGGTTGTGTCGGTCATGGGATCAGCCTAGCGATCGCGTGCGGCCGGCGGTCGAGCCCGTCACGACCCGGCGACCTGGCCCGGATGCCCGGCACCGGGCATCCGTGGGGACAGCACGGTAACTCCGGAGATTTTCGCAACACGCCGCTCGGCCGGGCCGTAGAACCGGCGTTTCCCGAAAATCTCCGCGTTTACGTGACGACGGATGCCGCGGTCGGCTCAGTCAGCCTCAGGTTGCGGGCTCAGTAGGGCGGTATCAGCTCGATGAGCCGCGCCGCGTGCGTGCGCGCCTGCACCAAGTGGCTTTCCGCGAGGTCGCGGTTGGCGACCACGCGGGTGAGGCGACTTCGGTCGATGAGGCGGTCGATTTCGTCCCGGCCACGAGCCCAACGCCCATTTGCGCGATTCGGGTGACTTCGCGGTGCGCACTCGCGTGCGGGGTGTGCGCGGCGCGAGCGAAAGCCACGGCTGCCTGCGTTGAGATGGAGCCGCCTATCAGAATCGAACTGATGACCTTCTCATTACGAGTGAGACGCTCTACCGACTGAGCTAAGGCGGCGTCACGATTATTCCTCTCGGAAAACCTCGGACACAGCTACAAAGTCTAGCTGGTCTTCAGGGTCATCTCGTACAGGTCCGCGAAGGATGCCGCGACGTGCGTGGCCAGGGGGCGGGCCGCGTCGGAGTCGGCCCAGCACCGCCAGGCGTGGCGGAGCGCAGCCACGGCCACCAGGGTGAACAGGAGCGCCCGCTGCTCAAGCTGCGCCGAGCCGGCGCCGAGCTCGGGGTGGTCGACGACGAAGCGCCGGGTGACGATCTCCTGCAGTCGACCCTCGAAGTTGCGCAGGGTGGCCATCCGCATCCCGAACAGGTAGGGATTCTCCTTCATGACCTGACGCCGCAGCTGGTGGATCTCCCGGTCACCCTCGGTGTTCCTGAGGCTGACCGAGAGCAGCGCGGCCAGCTGGGCCAGGATGTCCCCATCGCGGCCGCCGTGCACGAAGGCCTCGATCTGCTCTTCGGACGCGAGGTCGAGTTCGTCGCCGACCAGCGCGGCATCCTTCGAGGGGAAGTAGTTGAAGAAGGTGCGCGGCGACACGTCGGCGAGCCGGCTGATGTCCTCGACGGTCACCTTTTCGAGCCCCCGCTCGCAGGAGAGCGTCAACACGGCGCGCTGGATGGCGCGTCGCGTTGCGAGCCGCTTACGTTCGCGTAGGCCCGGTTCCTCGTGGTGCAGCGACATGCCTCAATTCTTACACAGCGCGCAAATCTGCAGCCAGGCGGATGCTCAGCACATCGGGTCTTCGGCCGGCACCGTGCCCTTCAGCAGGTAGTCGTCGACGGCCGAGTTCACACAGTCGTTCGATTTGTTGTAGGCGGTGTGCCCCTCGCCGGTGAAGGTGACGAGGTGGCCGCTGGCAAGCTGCTCCGACAGGTTCTCGGCCCACACATAGGGTGTGGCCGGGTCGTTGGTGGTGCCGATGACCAGGATCGGGTCGGCCCCCTCGGCGGCGATCTCGGACCGCTCCCCGTCAAACTGGTAGGGCCAGTTGGCGCAGCCGATGTCGCCGAACGCCATGTACTTGCCGATCGTCGGGGCGGCCTGTTCGATCTCGGCGGCCTGCGCGCGCATCGAGGCGGGATCGTCGTTGTAGCTGTAGTCCACGCAGTTGATGGCCAGAAAGGCCTCGGTCGCGTTGTCGCGGTAGGTGCCGTCGGCGGACCGGCCGTTGTAGCCGTCCGCGAACTGGAAGGCCATGTCGGCGTCGCCCTGCAGTACGCTCGCGAACATCTCGCTCAGGTTCGGCCACGCGGTGGCCTGGTAGAGCGGGTAGATGATGGCGGTGAGCAGCGTGTTCGCGCCGAGTCGACGGCCGTCGGTGGCCGTGATCGGGCTGACGTCGACCGAGGCGAGCAGGGCTCCGATGGTAGTCATGGCCTCGTCGACGGTGCCGTCGAAGGGGCACTCCTCGCCGGCCAGGCAGTCGGCCAGATAGGAGCGCAGCGCGTTCTCGAACCCGGTGGCCTGCACCCGGGTCACATCGGCGTTGCCGGTGGACGGGTCGAGGGCGCCGTCGAGGGCGAGGCGTCCGACCCGCTCGGGGTAGAGCTCCGCGTAGGTCGCACCGAGGAAGGTGCCGTAGGAGTAGCCGAGGAAGTTGAGCTTCTCGTCACCGAGCGCGGCGCGCAGCAGGTCGAGGTCGCGGGCTGCGCTGAGGCTGTCGACGTGTGCGAGCAGGGAGCCGGTATTCTCCTGGCAGGCGGCCCCGAAGTCGACGGCGGCCGTCGACAGCTCCTGGATCCAGGCGTCGCTCCCCCGCACCGCGGCGGGCAGGCCGTAGAGGTACTCGTCCATCTCAGCCGGTTCGTAACAGCTCACCGCCGAGGAGCGGCCCACCCCGCGCGGGTCGAAACCGACGACGTCGAAACCGGCCTGCAGCTTCGCATCCGTGGCGTAGTCGAGGGAATCCTTCACGAAGTCGTAACCGGAGCCGCCGGGGCCTCCGGGATTGACCAGCAGAGAACCCACCCGGGTGCCCGTGGCCGGATGCCGCACCAGCGCCAGGTCGACCGTCTCGCCGCTGCCCGGGTCCGCCCAGTCGAGCGGCGCCGAAGCCGTGGTGCACTGCAGGCCGGAGTCGCAGTCCGCCCACTTCAGCACCTGGTCATAGAACGGTTCGAGGTCGGCGTCGACCTTCTCCCCGGTCGGGACCGAGGTGGTCGGCGCCTGCTCCGGCAGGAACAGCGGCACGCAGCCGCTGAGGCCCATGGCGAGCACCAGTGCCAGGGCGGTGGCCCTGGCACGCGCCGACAGGGTGCGCACGCGAGTTTGTCTGGTCAACGGATTCCCCTTTTCTGGGACGTGTTCTCGGTCACCGGCGGATTGCCGATACGAGCATGGCCTCGAGGGCCAGCGCCGGCGCCACGTTCGATTCGATCCGCTGCCGGGCTTGGGCGATCGCGTCCAGGGTGAACAGCGTGGCGGCGGGCGCACAGACGGCTCCCGCCGCCCGCACCTCCGTGAGGAGTTCCCGGTTGATGACGCTGGTCTCCCGGCCGAGCTGCACCATGATCACGTCGCGGTACAGCGAGGTGAGGTCGACCAGGATGCGGTCGATCCCGTCGCGGAGGCTGCGGGTGGCCCTCCGCTTCTGGTCATCTTCGAGGGCCTTGATCTGGCTGCGCAGGCCGGGCGGGACCGACTGTCCCGGCTCGACGCCCAGGGAGCGCAACACGCCCTCACGCTCGGCGGCGTCGCGCTCGAGCGTGATCGCCTTCGCGTCGTCACCGGCGATGGCGAGCAGCCGGGCCGCCGCATTCACCGCCGCCGACACGCCGCGGATGCCGAGGGCCGCCCGCAGGGTCTCCTCGCGTCGCGCTCGCGCCTCGGGGTTCGTCGCCAGGCGGCGGGCCATGCCGATGTGGCTCTGCGCCTCGCGAGCGGCCCGTTCGGCGGTGGCCCGGTCGACACCGTCCCGGGCCACGAGCAGCTCGGCGACGTCGTCGATGCTCGGCACCCGCAACCGCACCGATCGCACGCGGGACCGGATCGTGGGCAGCAGGTCAGCCTCGCTGGGAGCGCAGAGGATCCACACGGTGCGCTCCGGCGGCTCTTCCAAAGCCTTGAGCAGAACGTTGGAGGTGCGCTCGACCATGCGATCGGCGTCTTCGACCACGACCACCCGGTAGCGGCCCACCGACGGTGAGTACTGCGAGCGCTTCACGGCCTCTTTGACCGAGTCCATCTTGATGATGACGCCCTCGGTGGAGAGCACGGTCAGGTCGGGATGCGTCCGGGCGTCAACCAGGCGGCGGGCGCTCTCGTCGCCGGCCTCGGTGCCGGGGCTGAGCAGCGCGGTCGCGAAGGCGAACGCAAGGTTGGAGCGGCCCGAACCGGGCGGCCCGGTGATCAGCCAGGCGTGCGTCATGGCCGACCCGGCGCGCGCCTCGGCGTCTCCGTCACTCGGACGTTCGGCCGCCGCGCGGAAGATCGCGATCGCTCTCGCCTGACCCGTCAGGCCATCCCACACAGTCATCGGACCAGAGTACCTTTCGTCGGTGACAGAGGGCTTAGAGCTCGTCCAGCCGGAGCCGTCCGCTGGTTGCGCCCCCGGCAGAGCCCGTCCAGTCGGCGCATTCCGTCCAGCCGGCGCAGCACCGCGCCTGGTGCCGAACCAATTCGACGGAGATTTTGCCGAAAACGGCCGGTTTGGGGCCGAAAACGGGGTCCAGGGCCAAAATCTCCGTCGAATTCGTACGGCGCACGGCGCACGGCGAGCCCGCGCGTGAAACGGATGCCGCCGCAGCGGCGGGCCGCCGGGCCGCGGCGGCCTCGGACATCCGTTCACACCATCCCTAGAGCAGCGCGGCGACCCGGTCGCGGATGACGGCGGCGATCTCCGCCACCGGGCGCCCGGCGTCCACGACCAGAAACCGCTCCGGCTCGGCGTCGGCCAGGGCGAGGAACGCGGCGCGCACCCGGCGGTGAAAGTCGCTCTTCTCCGCCTCGAGCCGGTCGAAGGGCTTGTTCTCAGCGTCGAGGCGGCCGCGCGCCACGGTCTCGTCGAGGTCGAGCAGCACGGTCAGCGCGGGCAACAGTCCCTCCGCCGCCCAGAGCGACAGATCACGCACCGGGGTGGCGTCGAGCACCCGTCCGGCACCCTGGTAGGCGACGGATGAGTCCAGGTAGCGGTCCTGGATCACCACTTCGCCTCGGGCGAGCGCCGGCCGCACCGCGGTCGCGATGTGCTGGGCCCGGTCGGCGGCGTAGAGGAGCGCCTCGGCCCGCGGTGCGATCTCACCGCGGTGGTGCAGCACGATCTCACGGATGGCGCCGCCGACATCCGTTCCGCCGGGCTCGCGGGTGCGCAGCACGGTGCGCCCGCTCTGCCGGAGCCAGTCGGTGAGAAGCTCCGACTGGGTCGTCTTGCCGCACCCGTCACCACCCTCGAGGGTGATGAACAGCCCGGCAGCGGCGGGACCGGTCACGGCTTCCGGAACTTCTCGGGTCACGACAGCGACGACGCCTGGGTCGCGGCCTTCGCGGCCGCGGTGGCCGCCCGGGTCGCCGCAGCCTTGGCCGCCGTCGCGGCCTTCTGAGCCGGGGTGCGCTGAGCGCGCACCGTCGTGGTGGCACCCGACGAAGTCGGCTTTTTGACGGCCGACTTCCGAGCCGGGGCCTTCCTGACCGCCGCCTTCTTCGCCGGGGCCTTCTTGACCGCCGTCTTCTTGGCCGGGGCCTTCTTCGCCGGCGCCTTCTTGACGGCCGGGCCCTTGGCCCGCTTGTCGGCGAGCAGCTGCACGGCGCGGTCGAAGTCGACCTCCTCCACCGTCTCGGCTTTCGGGATGGTGGCGTTGGTGATGCCGTCGGTGACGTAGGCGCCGAACCGGCCGTCCTTGATCTTGATCGCCTTGCCGCTCTCGGGGTCGGGAGCCTCAAACTCCTTGAGCGCGCTCGACGCCCGCCGGGCGCCGTACTTGGGCTGGGCGTACAGGTCGACCGCACCGGCCAGATCGATCTCGAAGATCTGGTCCTCGCTGGTCAGTGACCGGGTGTCCACGCCCTTCTTGAGATACGGGCCGAACTTGCCGTTCTGGGCCGTGATCTCCGCGCCCGTCTCCGGGTCGAGGCCGACCACGCGCGGCAGGGCGAGCAAATGCAGGGCCGTGTCGAGGTCGATCGTGGCGAGGTCCATGGTCTTGAACAACGAGGCCGTGCGCGGTTTCACCGCGGCGACCTTCTTCGCCGAAGGCTTGCGCTTGGGCTTCGCGGCCGCGGCCGTCGTTTTGGTCGTGGAGGCAGCCTCGGCGGCGGCCGAATCGGCAAGCAGGGTCACCTCGCCGGTGACCGGGTCGATGGTCTCGCCGGGTTCGACGACCTCGACCTCGGGCTCCAGCTCGGTGACGTAGGGGCCGAACCGGCCGTCCTTCGCCACGATCCGCTTGCCGTTCTCCGGGTTCTCGCCGATCACACGGTCGGTGATGACCGGCGCGTCGATGAGTTCGCGGGCCTTCGCCGGGGTCAGCTCGTCGGGGGCCAGGTTCGGCGGGATGTTCACCCGGCGCGGCGGGGCATCCGGTGCCGCGCCCGGGTCGATGACCTCGAGGTAGGGACCGTACTTGCCGATTCGCAGGGTGATGTCGTCGCCGATGGGCATCGAGTTGATCGAGCGCGCATCGATCTCGCCGAGGTTGTCGATGACCTGGCGCAGGCCGCGGTGCTTGTCGGAACCGAAGTAGAAGCTGGTCAGCCAGTCCACCCGGTCGGCTTTGCCGTCGGCGATCCGGTCGAGGTCGTCTTCCATCTCGGCGGTGAAGTCGTATTCGACCAGGTCGGAGAAGTACTCCTCGAGCAAGCGAACGACGGAGAAGGCGATCCAGTTGGGCACCAGCGACTGGCCGCGGGGGGTGACGTAGCCGCGCTCGGTGATCGTGGAGATGATCGACGCGTACGTCGAAGGGCGGCCGATGCCGAGCTCCTCGAGCTTCTTCACCAGGCTCGCCTCGGTGTAGCGGGCGGCCGGGGTGGTCTCGTGGCCCTTGGCTTCCACGTCGAGCAGGGTCAGCTTCTGGCCCTCTTCGAGCGGCGGCAGCTTGGACTCGGTGGCGTCGGTGGGTGCGTTGCGCTCCTCGTCACGGGATTCCTCATAGGCCAGCATGAAGCCGCGGAACGTGATCACGGTGCCGCTGGCGGCGAATTCCGCGAGCACCCCGGATGTCGCGGGGTGCGTGGACGTGCCGGTCGGCCCGGCCGCGATGGTCACCGACGCGGTCGAGCCGGTCGCATCCGCCATCTGCGAGGCGACGGTGCGTTTCCAGATCAGGTCATAGAGCTTGAAGTCGTTGCCGCGCAGAGTGGATGCGAGCGCCGAAGGGGTGCGGAACGTGTCGCCGGACGGACGGATCGCCTCGTGCGCCTCCTGAGCGTTCTTGCTCTTGCCCTTGTACAGGCGGGGCTTGTCGGGCACCGTTTCGGGGCCGTAGAGCGCCGCCGCCTGGGTGCGCGCGGCCGTGATCGCCTGCTGCGACAGCGACGGCGAGTCGGTTCGCATATAGGTGATGTACCCGTTTTCGTAGAGCGACTGGGCCACGCTCATGGTCTGGCGGGCGGTGAAGCGCAGCTTGCGGGCCGCCTCCTGCTGCAGGGTCGAGGTGGTGAAGGGCGCGGCCGGGCTACGACGGTAGGGCTTGGCGGTCACCTTCGTCACGGTCAGGGCGACCGATGGTTCCTTGAGGGCGTTGGCCAGGGCGAGGGCGGATGCCTCGTCGAGCGTGACCGCCGTCACCTTGGGTTTCAGCCGGCCGAGGTCGTCGAAGTCGCCGCCGGAGGCGATGCGCTCTCCGCCCAGGCGCACGAGCTTCGACTGGAACGCGGAATCCGCCCGGGACGCGCCGGTAGCGAGCTGGGCGATGAGGTCCCAGTAGCCGGCCGACACGAACGCGAGGCGCTCGCGTTCGCGTTCGACGACGAGGCGGGTGGCCGCGGACTGCACGCGGCCGGCGGACAGGCCCGGGCCGACCTTGCGCCAAAGCACGGGGGAAATCTCGTAGCCGTAGATACGGTCGAGGATGCGCCGGGTCTCCTGCGCGTCGACGAGGGCGGTGTCGAGGTCGCGGGTGTTGTCCTTCGCCTGAAGGATGGCTTCCTTGGTGATTTCGTGGAAGACCATGCGCTTGACCGGCACCTTGGGCTGCAGGACCTGCAGCAGGTGCCAGGCGATGGCCTCGCCTTCGCGGTCCTCATCAGTTGCGAGCAGGAGTTCGTCGGCGTTCTTCATGGCCCGTTTGAGTTCGGCCACGGTCTTCTTCTTCGCGTCGGACACGACGTAGTACGGCTCGAAACCGTTTTCCACGTCGACCGAGAACTTGCCGAGCGGACCCTTTTTCAGTTCGGGTGGCAGGTTCTTGGGCTCGATCAAGTCGCGAATATGGCCGACCGAGGACAAGACCTCGTAGCCGTCGCCCAGATACGCGGCGATCGATTTCATCTTCGTCGGCGATTCGACAATGACCAGCTTCTTAGTGCCTGGCACCAGACTCCTCTTTATAGGTACGGGTCCAAGTGGGCCATGGCACACCATACACACTTCAATATGGTGCCTGCCTAATCGACCACGCCGCGCGAGACCATTGGGGGTTGCCAGGCCTGCGCTGGCGGAGACAATTGGAGCATGGCGAATTCAGCGACGGGCACGTACACCGCGAAGCTCACGGACGGCCCCCTCCAAGGCAAGACAGTCACCACCCAGTTCCTGGAATCCGGCGATCCGCGGCCGCGACTCGAGATTCCTGCCGACGGCAACAAGCGCTACCTCTATCTACGCGGCTCCGGCCTCGAATTCGATTCCAGCAAATTCCCGGATCGACCCACCGCCGTGGACTACCGCTACATCGAGGCCCTCTTCGACTGAGCCGCCCGTGGCTTTCGCGCCCGCTGAGACGTGGTCAGCCGGCGGGGCCGCCGGGCGAATCGGGCGGCCCGGCCCGTGCCTGCGCGCCCAGCTCGAACCCGAGGTAGCCGCGCACCGCGGTCACCGATGCGATCAGCCCCTCCACCGTGCAGACGGTGACGGATGCCCCATTCAGCCTCGCGGCTTCGGCCGCCGCCGCGCAGGGAACGCCGGCCACGGCGCCCGAGGCGGTGTCGGCGGCGGCAAGCGCCGCGGCATCCGCTGCCCCCTGCACCGCCTGGCCGACCACCAGCGCGGCGAACAGCGGCAGCAGCACCGCCGTCAGGAGCATGACCGCGCCCAGCACCCCGAGAGCAAGCACCGTGCCCGAGCCGCGCTCGGGTGCTGACCAGTGCCGCCGCCGCAGAGCCCGGCGAGTCACGGTCCGCCGCCGCACAGCCCGGGAAGTCAGGGTCCGGGACCTCCCCCGGCGGGGCCTCACCGGCCACCGCCGAGCGCGCAGGACCCGGCCCGGAGCGTGAGGCCGAAGGCCGCGAAAGCGCCGAACGAGCTCGGTGCGCGCAGGTTTACGCAGACGAACTCACCCCGGCGCTCCGAAGTCATCGAGGCCCCCTGCACCGCCCGCTGCACCAGCCCAGAGGCCCGGTCGACGCTGTCGCCGCGCGAGAGGGACCGGGCGGCGTCGGCCGCGGCATCCGTGAGGCGCACCTGCTGGCCGATCACCTGCAGGGCGCCCAGGCAGCAGGCGAGCACGAGCAGTACAGCCGGAACGACCGTCGCGAACTCGGCGGTGACGCTGCCGCGGTCGCGGGGGCGGTCCCTGGGGCCGGGGCGGCGCCGGGCGCGGCTTCGGGCGCTCGGGGCGTCGTCGGAGTGCCCGTCGGAGTGCCCGTCGGAGTGCCCGTCGGAGTGCCCTTCGGAGTGCCCTTCCGGCCGGCGGCTACCCCACGGAAAGCGCATTGCGCACCAGATCGGTCAGGATGCCGCGCACCTCGTCGCCGCGCAGGATGACGATCAGCAGGCCGGCGAATCCGACCGCCGCCATCGTGGCAACGGCGTATTCGGCGGTGGCTGCACCCGTCTCGGCGCGCAGGCCGCGCGGCAGCCGGAACCGGTCGGGACGGGGGAGCCGAGGTGCCGGTGCCGCCTTGCGCAGAGAATCGTGGCCAAGGCCGGGGCCGGTGGTCGGTTCGATGGTGGGCATTCGTTCGTCTCCTTCTCGCGTCGGGCGACGCGGTGTGTGGGCGGCACGAGTGGTCTCAGACTGGCGCGGGCGAGGGCGGAACACCGACAGCCGCTCGCTTCGGTGCAGAACTTCAGAAAACGAGCACTGTGGACGAGAGGACGGTCATCAACAGCGGCAGAACTCCGATCAGCATGAATGCGGGCAGCACGCACACCCCGAGCGGGATCATGAGCGTGACCGCGAGGGTGGCGGCCCGGTGCTGGCCGTCGCTGCGGGCCTGCCGACGCAGCTGGTCGGCCTCGCTTCGCAACAGCTCCGCGGCGGGAACGCCGGCGCGCACCGACAGAGCGAGCACCCGGTCGATGCTGGCCGCCGAGTCCGCGCGGTGCAGGGCGAACCGCTCTGCCGCCGCGTCGACCAGGGTCCGGGCGCGGTCGACGGAGCCGCCGCCGGTCATGGCGATGGCGGTGAGGTCCAGTTCGAGCCCGGGGGTCGGGTCCCGTGCCCGGGCGGAGTGCACGAGCCGCCGGTTCCAGAGGTCCGCCGCCAGCATGAGGGCGCCGCCGCCGGCGAGGCAGGCCCAGCCGGGTGCGGTGAGGAACAGCGTCTGCAGCGTGTTGAAGCCCAGAAGGCTGCCGAACAGCACACCGACGACCGGCAGGAACGCGACCATCCGTGCCGTGGCGCTCGGGCCGGCGAGCGCCACGGCGAGGTCGGCGTGCAACTGGCCGAGGTCTCGGAAGGATGACGCCAGTTGCCGCAGGCAGGAGGCCAGCGGCGCTCCGGCCTGGGTGGCCACCTGCCAGGCCGCGGCGAGGCCCAGCCAGGCGGCGCCGATCTGGCCGCCAAGTGCGCGGGCCTCGGCGGCCACGGCGTCGGCGATGTTGTCGCCGCGGCGCCCGGCGTCGGCCGCCGCCCGGATGATCTGTGCCCCCGAAGAGGGCGGTGTCGGCGACAGAGACTTTTCGCCGACGGGGTGCGAAGCGACGGGTTCGAGGTAGGCCCACGCGGATGCCGGGGAGACGCCGGCGGCGAGGAGAACCGCGATGCGTTGGGTCACCTGCGCCACCTCCTCGATGGCCGGGCTGGCCGGACCGTGCCGCCGCCTCACGCCGAGCCACGTGCCGAGTCTCATGCCGATTCTCCTGCCGAGTCTCCAGTCTCGGCGGGCGCGGCGGCCCGCCGCCCGTGTGTGCGGACCGGTCTGGGCGGGCCGGACTCCCCCGGGGCCCAGCGGTTCCCCGGGGTCGCGGCGATCACCAGCAGGCGATCCCGGGCGTCCAGCACGAACCGGCCGAGCGGGGCGAGCCGGCGGCGGCCCTCGCGGCGCTCGAGGTGCAGCACCAGCCCGATCGCGCTCACCGCCTGCCGGGCCACCGCTTCCGGACTCAGTCCGGCGAGAGCGCCGAGGGCCTCGAGTCGGGCCGGAACGTCGTGCAGGGAGTTCGCGTGCAGGGTGCCGGCGCCGCCGTCGTGGCCGGTGTTGAGCGCGGCCAGCAGCTCCCGGATCTCGGCACCGCGGCATTCGCCGAGCACCAGCCGGTCGGGGCGCATCCGTAACGCCTCGCGCAGGAGACTCTCCAGGCCGATTCGGCCGGCCCCCTCGAGGTTCGGCTGCCGGGCCTCGAGCGCCACGACATGCGGGTGGTCGATACGCAGTTCGGCGACGTCCTCGATGGCCACGATGCGTTCCTCAGGCGGTGCCTCGCCCAGCAGCGCCGCGAGCAGGGTGGTCTTGCCGCTGCCGGCGGCTCCCGTGATGAGCAGGTTCTCGCGCCGGTGCACGGCCGCGCGCAGCCGGTCGGCGACGGCGACGGATGCCTCCCCCACCCCGAACAGACCCCCGGCGGCGAGCGCGGCGAGGCTCAGCCGCTCGGCGCGAGGCAGCCGGATGGACAACAGCGTGCCCGTGCTCGACGCCGGCGGCAGCACCGCATGCACCCGGATGCCGTCGGACAGCCGCACATCGACGCAGGGGCTGGCCTCGTCGATGTGGCGCCCGCCGAGGGCGATCAGGCGCACCGCCAGTTCCCGCACAGCCGGTTCCGGGCAGCTCCACTGCGGGGCGTGCAGCAGTCCGTGGCCGGCATCCACCCACAGCCCGGCGGCTCCGTTGACGAACAGATCGGTGACCTCGCCGTCGGCGGCGAACTCGGCGAGCGGGCCGAGCACGAACACGTCGAGGGGCCGGATCGCCGGGAGCACACCGGGGCTGAGCACACCGGGGCTGAGCGCACCGGGCGGCCGGGCATCCGTGCGGCGGTCGGGAGCGCCGGCGGGAGGGCGGGCAGGCACGGACCTGCCATACGACGGGACGGCGACGAACGGCTCGGGCATGCCCCGACGTTAGATCGGCGGTGGAAGCGCATCCGGCCCCTGCGCCGGATCGAGGAGAACCCGGGCCGACCGCCGGCTGGGGAGGACCGGGACGCACCACCGCGAAAAGCCACCGGTTAAAAAAGGGGGGCGGCACCTATTGGGGGGAACAGGTGCCGCCTCGGCAGTGCGCTGATTGGGGGGAACCAGACACACCGCAGGTCAAAACTTTCGTTCAGACGATATTCAATGTACAAGGGGAATTACGGATGCGCAAGTCCCCCGTGTCCTCATAAATGAGGACACGGAACCCGGGCGCCTGATGAGACCACAATTGGGGGTGGGAACTCACCGCAATTCCGCGCAACCTGGGCGACACATGTCGCCGTGTAGGGTTCAGGAGGGGGCTGGGTTAACGCGCCCGATACACGCAGCGCATCGCAAAGGAGCGACATACGTATGAGCGTCAAGATCGATAACCTTCTCCATGAATCCCGCAGATTCCCGCCGACACCGGAATTTGCCGCACAATCCATCGCGAAGCCGCAGATCTATCAGGACGCCGCGGACGACCGTTTGAAATTCTGGGCTGATCAAGCCCGCGAGCTTCTGCACTGGCACAAGCCGTTCACAAAAACACTGGACTGGACCAATCCACCGTTCGCCAAATGGTTCGAAGACGGCGAATTGAACGTGGCCTGGAACTGCCTCGACCGGCACGTGCTGGCCGGCAACGGCGACCGGGTCGCGCTGCACTTCGAGGGTGAGCCGGGAGACTCCCGCGACATCACATATGCCGAGCTCACTGCCGAAGTGAAGCGTGCTGCGAATGTGCTGACAAAACTCGGCGTGAATGCCGGGGATCGCGTCGCGATCTACCTGCCGATGATCCCGGAGGCCGTCATCTCGATGCTCGCCGTGGCCCGCATCGGCGCCGTGCACTCGGTCATCTTCGGCGGTTTCAGCGCCGAAAGCCTCCGTTCGCGCATCGATGACGCCAGCGCCGTGCTCGTGATCACCGCCGACGGCGGTTACCGCAAGGGCAAGGCGTCCGCTCTCAAGCCGGCCGTCGACGCGGCTCTGGAGGGCGGCGAGACCACCGTGCGCAACGTGCTGGTGGTCAAGCGCACCGACGGCTTCGTGGAGTGGTTCGACCGCGACCTGTGGTGGCACGATGAGCTCGCCTCGGTCGCGGGAGAGCATGAGGCGCTGGGCTTCCCGGCCGAGAACCCGCTGTTCATCCTCTACACGTCCGGCACCACCGGCAAGCCCAAGGGCATCCTGCACACCACCGGTGGCTACCTCACGCAGGTGGCGTTCACCCACAAGAACGTGTTCGACCTGCACCCCGAGACGGATGTCTACTGGTGCACCGCCGACGTCGGCTGGATCACCGGCCACAGCTACGTGGTCTACGGCCCGCTCGCCAACGGCGCCACCCAGGTGCTCTTCGAGGGCACCCCGGACACCCCGCACCCCGGCCGGTGGTGGGAAATCGTTGAGAAGTACAAGGTGAGCATCCTGTACACGGCGCCCACGGCCATCCGTACCTTCATGAAGCTGGGTCGCCAGATCCCGCAGGGCTTCGACCTGACCAGCCTGCGCCTGCTCGGTTCGGTGGGCGAGCCCATCAACCCGGAGGCGTGGATGTGGTATCGCGAGGTCATCGGCGGCAATGTCGCGCCGGTGGTCGACACCTGGTGGCAGACCGAGACCGGCGCGATCATGATTTCCGCCCTGCCCGGCGTGACGACGACCAAGCCCGGATCGGCGCAGAGCCCGATCCCCGGCGTCGTGATCGACGTGCTCGACGACGAGGGAAACCACGTGGGCCGCGACAACGGTGGCCTGCTTGTGGTGACCGAACCGTGGCCGTCGATGCTGCGCGGCATCTGGGGTGACCCGGAGCGCTTCAAGGAGACGTACTGGGAGAAGTTCGGTTCGGAGAACCCGCGCTACTTCGCCGGTGATGGCGCCCGCCTCGACCGTGACGGTGAGATCTGGCTGCTCGGCCGGGTCGACGACGTGATGAACGTGTCGGGGCACCGTCTGTCCACGGCCGAGATCGAGTCGTCGCTGGTGGCGCACCCGATGACCGCCGAGGCGGCCGTGGTCGGCGCGCACGACGACACGACCGGCCAGGCGGTGGTGGCGTTCGTCATCATCAAGTACAGCCACCTGGAGGAGTCCTCGCACGCGGACATCCAGGCCGTGCTGCGGGCGCACGTGTCCCAGCAGATCGGTGCCATCGCGAGGCCCCGCCAGATCTTCATCGTGAGCGAGCTGCCGAAGACGCGCTCGGGCAAGATCATCCGGCGTCTGCTGCAGGATGTCGCGGAGGGCCGCGAGGTCGGCGACACCACCACCCTCGCTGACACCTCGGTGATGACGGCGATCATGTCCACCCTGAAGTAACAAGCGTCTAACCAATTCGTTCGGGCACGCACCCGAGTAGACACACGAAAGCGGGCAGGCCCAGTGGGCCTGCCCGCTTTCTGGGGCTCAGGCGAAGGAGACGATGAGCTCCAGCTCGACCGGGGAATCCAGCGGCAGCACGGCGACGCCGACGGCCGAGCGGGCATGCACGCCCCGGTCGCCGAAGATCTCGCCGAGCACCTGGGAGGCACCGTTGACAACACCGGGCTGGCCGGTGAACGACGGGTCGGATGCGACGAAGCCGGTGACCTTGACGACCTGCGTCACTCGGTCCAGCGATCCGATCGCGGCCTGGATGGCGGCAAGCCCGTTCAGCGCGCACTGCCGGGCGTAGTCATGGGCGTCGGCGGCCGGCACGAGTCCGTGGCCGTCGCCGACCTTGCCGGTGGCCGGCAGCGCCCCCGAGATCATCGGCAGCTGACCGCTGGTGAACACCAGCGAGCCGGAGACCACGGCCGGCACATAGGTGGCCACGGGCGGCACGACGCTCGGCAGCTCGATGCCGAGCTCGGCCAGTCGGGCAGCGATCTGCGCCACGCCTCAGGCTCCTTCGGTGGCGACGGGGCGCTTGAGGTAGGCGACAAGCCCACCCTCGGGTCCGGGAACGACCTGCACGAGCTCCCAGCCCTCCGAGCCCCAGTTGTTCAAAATGGCAGCTGTGTTGTGAATCATCAGCGGCGTCGTAAGGTACTCCCAGGCAGGCATAAGGCTCCGATTCAGGCGGTTTTTCAGATTTGTCACTTAGTCTCAATAGTATGTCTGCCAAAAATCGTACGGTTAGTGGAGCGCTCGGCGGGTTCCTCGGTTTCGTCGGGATGAGCGCCGTGGCCGGCGTCCTCGTCGCCGCCGCTGTCACCCCCGCTCTGGCCCTCTCCGGCATGACAGCCACGAACACAATCAACATGTTCGAGAGCCTCCCCGACTACCTCGCGATCGACCAGCTGGCGCAGAAGAGCAACATCTACGCGACCAACGCCGACGGCAGCCCCCTGCTTCTGGCCTCGTTCTATGATCAGAACCGGGTGGAAGTCGAGTGGGACGCGATCAGCCCGTTCGTGAAGGATGCCGTGATCGCGGGCGAGGACCCCCGCTTCTATGAGCATGGCGGCATCGACCTCGAGGGCACCGTCAAGGGCGTCGTGAGCACCGTGGCCACCGGCACCGCGCGCGGCGGCTCCTCGATCACCCAGCAGTACGTGAAAAACGTGCAGGTGCAGAAGTGCGAGGCTCTGGCCGACGAAAAGAAGCGCATGAGCTGCTACGACACGGCCACGGAGACCACCCCCGACCGCAAGCTCAAGGAGATGCGCCTCGCCATCGGCGTGGAGAAGCAGTACGCGAAAGACGACATCCTTCGCCAGTACCTGAACATCACCGGTTTCGGCGGCACGGTCTACGGCATCGAATCGGCCGCCAACTACTACTACAACACCACCGCCGCGGGCCTGTCACTGGCGCAGGCGGCGAGCCTGGTGGCGATCGTGAACAACCCGGTCAAGTTCCAGCTCGACAACGCGGACAGCGAAACCAACGGCGTCGCCAACGGGTATGCCGCCAACAAGGAACGCCGCGACTACATCTTGGGCGAGATGCTCAAGTACCAGAAGATCACCCAGGAAGACTACGACGCCGCCCTGGCCACCGTGATCGAGCCCACCATCACGGAACCCAGCACCGGGTGTGCGACAGCCGGCGGCAGCGCCTACTTCTGCGACCTGGTCGTCAACACCCTGCGGAACGACCCCTCTTTCGGTGAAGACGAAGTCACCCGCATGGCCAACTTCCGTCGTGGCGGCTACGAGATCTACACCACGCTCGACCTCGACCTGCAGAACGCCGCCGAGACCACCATGAAGAAGCACGTGCCGAAGCAGTACGGGGACTGGGACGTGGGCGGTGTGATCACCAGCGTCGAGGTGGGCACCGGCCGAGTGTTGGCCATGACCCAGAACAAGGATTACAGCCAGGACCCGGCCGTGACCGAGAACAACAACGACTACACGGGCATCAACTACAACACCAACTCCAACGAGGGCGGCTCGCTCGGGTTCCAGCCCGGCTCGACCTACAAGGTCTTCACCCTCGCCGAGTGGCTGACCCAGGGGCACACGCTCAACGAGCGCGTCGACTCCCGCCGTAAGAGCGACTGGGGCGTGTTCAAGAACAGCTGTGAAGGCAACCAGAGCTATGTCTTCAACCCCAAGAACGACGCGAACGAACCCGGCAACAACTACAGCGCGCTGCAGTCGACGATCGACTCCATCAACACCGGGTTCATCGGCATGGCGAAGAAGCTGGACCAGTGCGGCATCGCCACGATGGCCAACTCCTTCGGAGTGGGCCGCGCCGACCTGAAGCCTCTCGAACAAGGTCCCTCGGCCGTGCTCGGCACGAACGAGGTCGCGCCGCTCAGCATGGCCATCGCCTTCGCCGGCATCGCCAACAACGGCCTCAGCTGCAGCCCGATCGTGATCGACCGGATCGTCGGCGGGGACGGCACCGACATGACCCCGCCGCAGACCAAGTGCACCCAGGCGGTCACCCCTGAGGTCGACGCCGGCATGACGTATGCCATGCAAAAGGTGATGACCGAAGGCTCGGGACGCGCGTCGAATTCCGCGACCTCCCCGAGGGTGCCGATGATCGGCAAGACCGGAACCACCGACGGCAACAAGGACACCTGGATGAGCGGCGCGAGCAGCAAGGTCGCCACGGTGATCGGCGTCGTCAGCGTCACCGGCGACATCAACCAGCGTCTCGTGGACGACTGGGAGGGCGGCACGGCCGCCACCGCCCGTCACCGCATGTGGCCGGAGGTGATGAGCGTCGCGAACGCGAAGTACGGCGGAGACGCCTTCGCCGAGGCATCCAACAAGGTGCTGCAGGCCGTTCAGATTCCGGTCCCCGACCTGCGCGGCAAGTCGATGAGCGAAGCCGCCTCCACCCTGACCTCGGCCGGCTTCGACGTGGTCGACGGCGGTGTGACCGACTCCGAGATGCCCGCCGGCACCGTGGCCCGCACCGACCCGGCCGGCGGCAGCAGCGCCAGCCGCGGCTCGACCGTGACCGTCTACTCCAGCAACGGTGTACTCAAGATCGTGCCCGATGTCGTGGGCAAGACCGAGGCCGAAGCTACCTCCACCCTGGCGGGCTTCAGCATCGCCAAGCAGGAGCAGGACGTCACCGATCCGAAGCAGGTCGGCACGGTGCTCTCCATGACACCGACCGCCGGCTCCGGCGCCGCGGCGGGCAGCGCCGTCACGATCGTGGTCGGCAAGCTTGCCGCCGGCGCGAAGCCCGACGCGAAACCCGACGCGAAACCCGACGCGAACGGCGGGGGCAACGGATGACGCGCGCCAACTCCGCAGGCACCTCCTTGGCCGTCAGCGCCGGGGTGGTAGCCGCGGCCGGAGTCGTCGCGTTCGCCTGGGGCTCTCTCGTGGAGCGCCGCATGTTCACCCTCCGCGAGGTTCTCGTTCCGGTGCTCGCGCCTGGATCCGCCCCGATCAAGGTGCTGCACCTCTCCGACCTGCACATGGCACCGTGGCAGCGGGATAAACAGGACTGGGTGCGCGGCTTGGCCGACCTCGAGCCGGACCTGATCGTGAACACGGGCGACAACCTCGGTCACGCCGACGGCATCTCCGGGATCGAGTATGCCCTCGAACCGTTCCGCGGCATTCCGGGCATCTTCGTCAACGGGTCGAACGACTACTACGGGCCGCAGTTGAAGAACCCGATGCGGTACTTCCGTGCCCCGTCGACGCTTCGCTCGGCGTTTCACGAGAAGCTCGACATCGCCCACCTGCACCGGGTGTTCGGCGACCTCGGCTGGATCGACCTCGACAACGCGGCGGCCGCGCTCGACATCAACGGCACCCACCTGGAGCTGTTCGGGGTGGACGACCCGCACATCGGGCTCGACCGCCTCGACCTGATCACCCGGGCGATCGACGACCTGCGCGCGAACGACCCGTTGTCGGAGGAGCACTGGCCCGACCCCGAGGAGGCGACCCCGCCGCGGTCGACGCTCACGGTGGGCGTCGTCCACGCGCCCTACCAGCGGGTGCTCAACTCGTTCGTCAACCATGGCGCCCAGCTGATCCTGGCCGGGCACACGCACGGCGGGCAGGTGTGCGTTCCCCGCTACGGCGCCCTCGTCACCAACTGCGACATCCCGCGCAAGCAGGTCAAGGGCCTCAGCCTCTGGGACTCCGGACTGCACACCTCGTACCTCAACGTGTCCGCAGGGCTCGGCACGTCGATCTACGCGCCGGTGCGGTTCGCCTGCGCGCCGGAGGCGACCCTGCTCACGCTGACGGCGGCGTAGCGGGGGTCTCGGCAGGCTCGGCGCCGGATGGTCGTGGTAGGGCATCCGGGGGGTTATACTTGTCAAGGCTTACGGGCCATCGGGGTATGGCGCAGCTTGGTAGCGCGCGTCGTTCGGGACGACGAGGTCGCAGGTTCAAATCCTGTTACCCCGACAGATATGCAAAACCCTCACTCTTCGGAGTGGGGGTTTTGTAGTTGGTGTTTGGTGTTTGGTAGTTGGTGTTTGGTAGTTGGTGTTCGGTAGTTGGTGTTTGGTGCGGCCGGGCCGGCGCGGCCAGAAGCGCGAGAGGATCATGTCATGACCGATTCCAGCCCGGGTCTCCCCGCACCTGTCGCTATCCCACGGCATGCCTGGCAGGCCCTGATCGTGCTGCTGGCCGGCATGTTCATGGCGCTGCTCGACACCACGATCGTGAATGTGGCGCTTCCGACCATCCGTACCAGCCTGGATGCCTCGGAGGCCACCCTCTCCTGGATCATCTCCGGCTACGCGCTCGCCTTCGGGATCGCGCTGATCCCGGCCGGGCGGCTCGGCGACCGCATCGGCCACAAGTGGGTCTTCTTCACCGGTCTACTGCTGTTCACCCTGGCCAGCCTCGCCTGCGGGCTCGCGCAGAACGATCTGCAGCTGATCATCGCCCGGGTCGTGCAGGGGCTTGCCGGCGGCATGTTCGTGCCGGCCGTGACCGCTGTGATCCAGCTTCTGTTCCCGCCCATCACCCGCGGCAAGGCGTTCGCGATCATGGGCACGGTGATCGGCGTATCCACGGCGCTCGGCCCGATCATCGGCGGCCTGATCATCGAGGCCTTCGGCGACGAGAACGGATGGCGCCTGGTCTTCTGGGTCAACCTGCCGATCGGCATCATCGCCCTCGTCGCGGCGGCGATCCTGTTGCCGGCCGGCTCCGAACGTGCCCCGGGCACCCCGAGCGGCGGCATCGACTGGGTGGGCCTGCTGCTGATCTCCGGCGGGCTCGTGGCGCTGCTCGTTCCCCTGATCGAGGGCGAGGACCAGGGCTGGCCGCTCTGGACCTACCTGACCCTGGCGGCGGGGGCGGCGTTGATTGTGGCATTCGGCTTCTGGGAGGTGGCGTACACCCGGTGGGGCAAAAGCCCGCTGGTGCCGCCGCGGCTGTTCCGGCATCCGGCGTTCACCGGCGGCATCGTGCTCGCCCTGGTCTACTTCGCCGCGTTCACCAGCATCTTCTTCACCATTTCGATCCTCTGGCAGGCCGGCCTCGGGCACACCGCCCTCGAGTCGGGGCTGGTATCGATCCCGTTCGCGATCGGAACCATCATCGGCGCCTCGCAGAGCAACCGGCTGGCGCAGCGGCTCGGCCGCACCGTGCTGATCATCGGCGTGTCCCTGGTCACCATCGGCCTGGTCTGGGTCTGGCTCGCCCTGCTCCTGATCGGCCCGGCGATCACCAACTGGGAGCTGCTGCCGCCGCTGCTGATCGCGGGTCTCGGCAGCGGATTCTTCATCGCGCCGAACGCCCAGTTCATCGTGGCGACCGTGGACCGCTCCGAGGCCGGTGCGGCCAGCGGCGTGGTCGGCGTGATGCAGCGGGTCGGCAGCGCCGTGGGCATCGCCGTGATCGGCAGCGTTTTCTTCGGCACGCTGGTCGTGGCCGGCCCCGGTGCGGAGGCCGTCGCCGCCGGCTTCACCGACAGCGCCACCGCGGCGATGGGCGTGAGCGCCTCGTTCAGCGTGCTGGCACTGCTGCTCGTCTTCGTGCTGCCGAAGCGGGTGTCGGCCGGGCGGTAGGGGCTCGGCCTGCAACTCGCCCCCGCGCACGCACGCGTCTAGGGTAGGTAGATCGACAGTGTTGCGGTCAGGTCCCGGCGCCGTCGGTTCGCCGACCGTGACGTACCGGGAGGCGAGACATGACCGACGCGAGTCGCACTCTCCCGCCGACACCGCCGGGCCCTCCCGCGGCGGGCGGAGCCGCGCACACCCGGCTGCGTCGGTGGGCGCCTTGGCTCATGCTCGCCTATCTGGTCGCGCTGGCCTTCATCGCGTTCTGGCCGGTGCCGGTCGACCGGGCGGCGTACGACTCACTGCTGGCCCTTATCGATTGGCTGCAGGAACACGGCGCGCCGGGCTGGGTGCGCTACAGCCTGGTCGAGTTCATCGCCAACATCGCCCTGTTCGTGCCGGTCGGCCTGTTCGTCGTGCTCGTGGCCGGCGCACGACGGTGGTGGCTGGCCGTGCTGGTCGGGTTCGCGGCGAGCTGCACCATCGAACTCGGGCAGCTGATCTTCCTTCCGGACCGCTTCGCCACCCTCGCCGATGTGGTCGCAAACACGGTTGGGGCCGCCGTCGGCGGGGTGCTCGGGCTGGTTCTGTTGCGCGGCGGCCGCGGGCGCTGACGGGGACTGCAGGTCGGGTGCGGGTGTGCGCCGGGGTGCCCGTCGGCACGTGCACTTGCCTTTTCTGTGGCTAACTCAGGAGATCCGGGATAGGCCTCGGTATCCGTTGCGTAATTCCGGGGGCGCAAGCCGCAGCCGGCCCGGTTTTCCTGAGTTAGCCCCCTCCGGGCGCGCATAACTCCTGCAGATTCTGACGGATGTGCCCGATTCGGCCTGGCGTGACCCTCCGGCCGCGAATTGCAGGAGTTATACCAGCTGAGGCACCGGGCACCGGGCTCACAGGTGGCTAACTCAGGAGATCTGGGCTGGATGTCCGGCACAGCCCCCGGAAACCCGGCGCAACGGATGACTGTGGCCGGGTTTCTCCTGAATTAGCCGCAGCTGCCAGCCCGACTCAGGGGTACGGCAAGGCGGCATAGAGCGGGCGGCAGGTGACCTCACGGGCAGTGGCCGGTGGCCGAGACAGATCACGGCGCCAGACCGAAAGATCCGCGGTGGGAGATGCGGCGGCAACACTGCGCCCTTAGTCTGAGTCTCATGAGCTCCGAGATTACCAAGGCCGTCATTCCCGCGGCAGGACTGGGAACACGCTTCCTGCCGGCAACCAAGGCCATGCCGAAGGAAATGCTTCCCGTCGTCGACAAGCCCGCGATCCAGTACGTGGTCGAGGAGGCAGCCGCTGCCGGTCTGACCGACCTGCTGATGGTGACAGGGCGGCATAAGAACGCGTTGGAGAACCACTTCGACCGCATGACCGAGTTGGAGTCGCTGCTCGAGAAGAAGGGCGACCACGACCGCCTGGCGAAGGTGCGGCACCCCACCCGGCTGGCCGACATCCACTACTTGCGCCAGGGCGACCCGCTCGGACTCGGTCATGCGGTGCTGCGCGCGAAGATGCACGTCGGCGACGAGCCGTTCGCGGTGCTGCTGGGTGATGACCTGATCGACATCCGTGACCCGTTGCTGGCCCGGATGCTGGTGGAGCAGGGCGCGCGCAACGCCAGCATCGTGGCGCTGATGGAGGTCGATCCGTCGCAGATCCACCTCTACGGCTGTGCCGCGATCGAGCCCACCGACGACCCCGACGTGGTGCGCGTGACCGGGCTCGTGGAGAAGCCTAGCGCCGCGGATGCCCCGTCGAACCTGGCCATCATCGGCCGCTATGTGCTGCGTCCGGAGGTGTTCGACGTGCTCGAGCACACCCTGCCGGGCAAGGGCAACGAGATTCAGCTCACGGATGCGCTGCAGGAGCTTGCGACGACCCCGGATGCGACGGGTGGAGTGTTCGGAGTGATCTTCCGCGGCCGCCGCTATGACACCGGCGACCTCCTGAACTACATCAAGGCGGTCCTGCGGCTCGCCGTGGATCGCGAGGACCTCGGGCCGGACCTGCGGCCGTGGCTGCAAGAGTTTGTGGCTACTCTCACCTTAGACAGCGCCTAACGACGCTGTCACCGCGACCCGAATTGCTGCCATCACCGGCACCAGATCGACCGGCTTAATCCCGCCCGCATCTACGCGCTCGGCAGCAATGCGGCCGTCCGTTACGCGGTCGAGGCAGCCCAGGCCGGGCGTATCGGCCAGGGCCTGAATTCAGCAGGGGTCATACGGCCAGGGCGCCGGCGGCGTTCGCCGCGGCCAGAGCCTCGCGCCAGTGAGGTGTCGCGGGTGGCAGCCAGCTTCAGCATGGTCTTGGGGAAGTTCGGGCCGTGCGCGCCGTAGAGCCAGGCCGTGCGCACGATGTAGCTGCCCGACGGGTGTTCCTGCAGTACGAGCGCCTCGCCGGCGGCCTTGGTGCGGCCGTAGGCGGAGATCGGGTTGATCTCGGTGTCCTCCGCGTAGGGTTCGGTGGCGCTGCCGTCGAACACATAGTCGGTGGAGATCTGCACGAGCTTCGCCCCGGTGGCGGATGCGGCCAACGCCAGGTTGTGGGGGCCGGTCGCGTTGATCGCGTACGCGGCGTCTTCGTTCGTCTCAGCGTCGTCCACCTGCGTGTATGCGGCGGCGTTGATGATGACGTCGTAGCCGACGACCTGAGCCAGAACCGCGGCCCGGTCGGTGATGTCCAGCTCGGTGCGGTCGAACGCTGTGACGTCGCGGCCGGCGAGCGCGGCCTGCAGGTCGCGTCCGAGCATCCCGGCCGCGCCGGTGATCAGATAGCGGGTCATCAGCTCAATGCCGCACGGGCCTTGAGCGGCTCCCACCAGGTGCGGTTGTCGCGGTACCACTGCACGACGTCCGCGAGTCCCTGTTCGAACGGAACGAGGGGTGCGTAGCCGAGTTCGGACTGGATCTTCGAGATATCCACGGAGTAGCGCAGGTCGTGGCCGAGGCGGTCGGCGACGCGGTCGACGTAGGACCAGTCCGTG
>NZ_SOHB01000019.1:0-28334 GCF_004403055.1 Cryobacterium sp. TMT1-19 | reverse complement strand
TCACCCGACGCCCTCATCGCCCTCGCCATGCTCAGCCTCGGCGGCCACAAACCCGCACTCCCCGGCCGGGATTAACCCACGGTTACGACAGGAGAGCCAGAATTCCGTCGAATTCGTTCGGGACGCGGGCCGGAGCACCGAGCCGGTTGGACCCGGCAGCGGTGACTCATCGCTGACGGCTGTGAGGACTCACTCATGTCAAGGAGTATCTGAAAGCCAAGGACACGCCGTATCCGGTCGGTCCTCGGCGTTCTTACGTTCTGCTACAGTAAAAGTGCACCCGATGGAACCGCGTAACGCCCGGCTCTCTTCTCCGGTGCATTCCCTGTAACTCACTGCTATCGCATCATCTATGCGTAGCTGTGTGTGTTCACTTCAATCCACATCACTTTGGGATTGGACCACCCGCAGCGCGTGAGACGCTGCAACAGCTTCCCTGGCCAGCACGCATGACGCCAGGGGAAAGGACATTTTTCGTGACTGACGTCAACCTCCTCACCCCCGGTGCGGATTCCTCGCACCTCACTACCCTTCGCGTCGCCGAGCTTCTGGCTCTGGCGCTCGAGCTGGGTATCCCGGGTGCATCAAAGCTTCGCAAGGGAGAGCTCGTAGGAGCAATCACCGCCGAGCAGGCCAAGAGCGCATCCTCGGGTGTCTCCGCCGACACCACGGCCGCCGACACCACGGCCGCCGTTCCCGTCGAAGAGGCGATTCCCGCGGCCGACGCCGCGACCGACGCGGCCTCGACCACCGACGTTGCTGCCAACGTCACCGTTGCCGCGCCGCGCAAGCGCGCGTCCCGCCGCGCCTCCACCGCGACCACGGCTCCCGCCGTGGCGCACGTCAACGCTGACGGCGACCTGGGCATCGGCATGATCGTTCCGGATGGCGCCGCGACCCTCCGCCGCACCACTGCCCCCACCACCTATGCCGGCGCCTTGCCGGAGTCACCCGTGACCGAGACCGTAGCCCCGGCCACGAAGCCGGTCCGCCAGGCTCGCAAACGTGCCACGTCGGTCACCGTGAAGGCAGCGGCCGAAGCCGCCGCCGCCCCCATCGTGGACACCGAGGCCCCCACCGTTGAGACTGAAACAATCACCGAGGCTGCTGCCCCGCTTGAGGCGGTCGCCGAGACCGCAGTCGTGGCCGAGGAGATCCCCGAGATCACCGAGGCGGCACCCGAGACCACCGGTTCCGGCCGGTCGCGTCGCGGTAGCTCACGCGGTGGCCGCAACGGCGGCGCCCGCAACAGCATCGACGCGCGCAACAACGCCGACGAATTCGCCACGGAGACAGGAACCCAGTCCGGCACCGATACCGGCACCGAGACCGGAACCGAGCAGCACGCCCCGGTCGAGACCGTCGTCACCGATCAGGCCGAATCGACCGAGCGCGGCGACCACGCCGATCAGGGCGAACTGTCCGAGCAGACGGAACAGCCCCGACAGGGCCGCAACCGCAACCGCAGCCGCGGGGGCGACCGCACGCAGGGCGCCGAGCGTAGCGCCGAGCGCGGTGAGGAGACCGCCCGTCAGCAACGCCAGACCGGCAACCGCGGCCAGGGCCAGAGCCAGGACCATCAGAATCAGGACCGCAACCAGGGTCAGGACCGCAACCAGGGTCAGGACCGCCATGCCCAGCAGAGCCAGGATCGCGCCCAGGACCGCCAGGACCGCCAGGAGCGTCAGGGTCAGGACCGCCAGGACCGCAACCAAGGCCAAGAGCGTCAGGGTCAGGAGCGCAACGCCGGTCCCGACCGCGCCGGACTCGAAGACGACCTGAACGGCCGTAGCAACCGCAACCGTTTCCGTGACCGCAAGCGTCGCGGCGTCACCACCGGCGACGACTTCGAGCCGGAGCTGAACGACGACGACGTGCTGATCCCCGTCGCCGGCATCCTCGACATCCTCGACAACTACGCGTTTGTGCGCACCTCCGGCTACCTGCCGGGTGCGAGCGACGTCTACGTCTCGCTCGGCCAGGTCAAGAAGTACAACCTGCGCAAGGGCGACGCCGTCGTCGGCTCCATCCGCCAGCCGCACGAAGGCGATCAGAGCGGACGCCAGAAGTACAACGCGATCGTCAAGGTCGACTCCATAAATGGCCTGACCGTCGAAGAGGCCGCGAACCGCGTCGAGTTCCAGAAGCTCACCCCGCTGTACCCGACGGAGCGGCTGCGCCTCGAAACCGAGCCGGGCAAGCTGACGCAGCGGATCATCGACCTGGTCGCCCCGATCGGCAAAGGACAGCGCGGCCTGATTGTCGCACCGCCCAAGGCCGGCAAGACCATCGTCATGCAGCAGATCGCAAACGCCATTGCCACGAACAACCCCGAGGTCCACCTCATGGTCGTCCTGGTCGATGAGCGTCCGGAAGAGGTCACCGACATGCAGCGCACGGTGAAGGGTGAGGTCATTGCCTCCACCTTCGACCGTCCCGCCGAAGACCACACCACGGTCGCCGAGCTCGCTATCGAGCGCGCCAAGCGTCTCGTCGAACTGGGCCACGACGTCGTCGTGCTGCTCGACTCGATCACCCGCCTGGGCCGCGCCTACAATCTGACGGCCCCGCCGTCGGGCCGGATCCTCTCCGGCGGCGTCGACGCGTCCGCGCTGTACCCGCCGAAGCGTTTCTTCGGCGCGGCGCGCAACATTGAGAACGGTGGCTCGCTCACCATCCTCGCCTCCGCCCTGGTGGAGACCGGATCCAAGATGGACGAGGTTATCTTCGAGGAGTTCAAGGGCACGGGCAACATGGAGCTCCGCCTGTCGCGCCACTTGGCCGACAAGCGCATCTTCCCCGCGGTGGATGTCAACGCATCCGGCACCCGGCGTGAAGAAATGCTGATGAGCGCGGACGAAGTCAAGATCACTTGGAAACTGCGACGCGCCCTCGCCGGGCTAGAACAGCAGCAGGCACTGGAGGTCATCCTCGGTCGTCTGAAGGAGACCACGTCCAACGTCGAGTTCCTGATGCAGGTTCAGAAGTCGATGCCCACCCTCGGTGGGTCAGACAAGGATCACTGATGTTCGAGTCTGTCCTGACTCTGCTGGCTGAGCACGATGAGCTCCAGTCTCAGCTGGCGGATCGCGAGCTGCACGCGAACCCAACCCGATCGAAGAAGGTCAACCGTCGTTATGCCGAGCTCAGCCGCATCATCGCGGCCTGGCACGAGTGGAAAGAGATCGGCGAGAACCTCGATGCCGCGCGGGAACTCGCGGACGAGGACGCCGACTTCGCCGCGGAGATCCCCGGTCTGGTCGAGCAGCTGGAAAACGCGGCCGAAAAGCTGCGGCGCCTGCTGATTCCGCGCGACCCGCTCGACGCCCGCGACGTGATCATGGAGATCAAGATGGGGGAGGGCGGTGCGGAATCCGCACTATTCGCCGCCGACCTGCTCCGCATGTACCTGCACTATGCGGAGTCGAAGCGCTGGAAAACCGAGATCATCGAGCAGACCACGAGCGACCTCGGCGGCATCAAAGACATCCAGCTCGCCATCAAGGGCAACGCGAGCGACCCTGCCGAGGGCGTCTGGGCGCACCTCAAGTACGAGGGGGGCGTGCACCGCGTTCAGCGAGTGCCGGCCACCGAGTCGCAGGGACGCATCCACACTTCCGCCGCCGGAGTGCTCGTCTTCCCTGAGGTCGACGAGCCCGAAGAGGTCGAGATCAGTGCGAACGACCTCAAGATTGACGTGTACCGGTCGAGCGGCCCCGGCGGCCAGTCCGTGAACACGACCGACTCCGCCGTGCGCATCACCCACCTTCCGACCGGCATCGTCGTGGCCATGCAGAACGAGAAGAGCCAGCTGCAGAACAAGGAAGCCGGCATGCGCGTTCTGCGTGCCCGCGTTCTTGCCCGGCAGCAGGAAGAAATCGACGCCGCCGCCTCCCTCGTGCGCAAGGGCCAGATCCGCACCATGGACCGGTCCGAGCGCATCCGCACGTACAACTTCCCGGAGAACCGGATTGCGGACCACCGCACCGGCTACAAGGCCTACAACCTGGACACGGTCATGAACGGCGCCCTCGACGCCGTGATCGACTCCTGCATCACGGCCGACGAAGCCACCCGGCTGGCCGAGATCGGTGATCACGACTGACCAACCCCGCACGCAGCGGTTGCCCAGCCGCCGGTCTCTCGTAGTCTGGAGAGAACGGCGGCGGGGCTTTTCGCATCCACCGTTCGACAACGAGGCGAGGATGCTGATGGAATCCCTGACGAGTCACACCGACTACGGCGCTGTGGGCCTGACCGAGGCGCAGGTGAACTCTGACCCGATGCTCGAGTTCGCGACCTGGTTGGCGGCCGCTGAGGGGGCCGGGCTGTATGAGCCGAACGCCATGGTCGTCGGCAGCATCGACCCCGACGGGCGGCCGAGCAGCCGCACGGTTCTGCTCAAGGGGCTCGACGGAAGCGGGTTCGAGTTCGTCACCAACTACGACTCGCGCAAGGGGCGCGCGCTTCGGAAGAATTCCGGTGTGACGCTGCTATTCCCCTGGTACCCGATGCAGCGCCAGGTGATCGTCTACGGCACTGCCCACGCCACGGATGCCGCCGTCAGCGACGCCTATTTCGCGCGTCGTCCGCGGCCCGCCCGCATCGCCGCCCTGGCCAGTGAGCAATCGGAACCGATCGTGAGCCGCGAACTGCTCGAAGAGCAGGTGCGCGCGGTCGAGCGGCGTTACCCCGACGACATGGAGATCCCGCGGCCCACCGACTGGGGCGGGTTCCGGGTCATTCCGCACGCGATCGAGTTCTGGCAGGGCCGCACGTCCCGGCTGCACGACCGCTTGCGTTTCACGGCACTGGAGGGCGGCGGCTGGGCGCTGGAGCGCCTCCAGCCGTAGCGCCACTAGGCAGCGACGATCGCTGCGCCGGCAGCGGCGGCTGCGGTGGCTACTCGGCGAGGTCGGAGTAGTGGATGGCCGCCACGTCCGGGTGCGCGCGCAGTCGGCTCTTCAGGGCGTTCTCCCCGTAGGTGGAGAAGATCGGGTTGTTCGGGTCGGCCGTGACCCCGGGCGCCTCGAGGGAGTCCGGCAGGCTGAGCAGCGGGATGGTCGCGTCGAGCGCGGGGCCAAAGAAGAACGGAATCGAGACCCGGTCGTCTCCGATCAGAGGCGAGATCACCCGGTGCACGGTGGCCTTGAGGTAGCCGTTCGTGGCCACCTCCAGCAGCTCGCCGATGTTGACCACGAAGGCGCCGTCGAGCGGGGGAGCGTCGATCCAGTCGCCATCCTTCTCCACCTGCAGGCCACCCTTGCCGGGTTCGACAAACAGGAGGGTCAGCACCCCGGAGTCCTTGTGCGCGCCGACGCCCTGCCGGGGAGTGGGATCGGATTTGCCGGGGTAGCGCACGATCTTGATCAGGGTGAACGGCTTCTCGGCGAAGGCCGCGTCGAACACGTTCTCGTCGGCACCGAGCGACAGCGCCCAGGCCTGCATCAGGTGGAGGGCGACCGCGGTGAGCTCTTCGCGCCAGAGGGTCATCACTTCTCGTAGCGCGGGGAGATTGGACGGCCACTGGTTCGGTCCCTCGAGACGCCGGTAGTCGGCATCCGTGGGCCGCGGAAGTGCCGGGCGCTCCGGCCCGATGTCAATCTGCTCGCGCCAGTCAACCGTACCCTGGGTGAGCTCGCCGCCCACGCGGGTGTAGCCGCGGAAGTGCGGGCTCCTCAGATTCTCGATCGCCATCTTGTCGGCTTCGGGGAGGGCGAAGAAGGCTCGGGCGGTGCGCATGACCCGATCCGTGAGGTCCGAGGGCACGCCGTGACCGGTCAGGTAGAAGAACCCGAAGGAGTGGGTGGCCTCCCGCAGATCGGCCCGAAAAGCCTCCGCCTCCGCATCGCCCCGGTCAAGCCGCGAGAGGTCGAGTACGGGGAGGGTGAGGGCGGCGGTATCGGTGGTCATTGGTCTCTGTCCCTCAGTCGTCGCCGGGCAGCAGCCCGCGGGCGGATTCGATGGTATCGGTCTTGGCCGGCTGCACGATGGCCGGGATCCCCAGCAGCAGCGACTTGGGTGGGGCATCCCGGGTCACCACCGCGTTGGCGCCGATGGTACTCCAGGCGCCGATGACGATGGGCCCGAGCACCTTGGCGCCGGCGCCGATCGTCACCCCGTCGTGCAGGGTGGGGTGCCGCTTCTCCCCCCGGGCCACCCCGTGCCGGGTCTTCCCGCCGAGGGTGACCCCGTGGTAGAGCATCACGTCATCGCCGATGTCCGAGGTCTCCCCGATCACCACGCCCATGCCGTGGTCGATGAACAGCCTCCGGCCGATGCGGGCGCCGGGGTGGATCTCGATCCCGGTCAGGAACCGGGTGAACTGCGACAGGAGCCGGGCCGGGAGCCGCAATCCGGCCTCCCACAGCCGGTGGGACACTCGATACGACCACACGGCGTGCAGACCGCTGTACGCCAGGAACACCTCGATGTTGCTGCGGGCGGCCGGGTCGTGGGCGCGCGCCATCGCCAGGTCCTCACGGATGCTCGAAAAGACACCCATTCGCTGCGTCGCCGGCCCGGTTTCGCCGACTAGTCCAGCAGGTCCTCGTAGAGCACCGTGGAGAGGTACCGTTCGCCGAAACTCGGCATGATGACCACGATGGTCTTGCCGGCGTTCTCGGGGCGCTTGGCCTGTTCGATTGCCACCCAGACAGCCGATCCACCGGAAATGCCGGAGAGGATGCCCTCATCCGTTGCCAGCGCGCGCGCCGTGGACACGGAGTCGGCGAGCGTGACGTCGGTGACCTCGTCGTAGACGTGCGTGTCGAGAACGTTCGGTATGAAGTTGGCGCCGAGACCCTGGATCTTGTGCGGTCCGGGCTTGCCGCCGGTGAGGATGGGGGAGTCGATCGGCTCGACGCCGACGATGCGTACGGATGGCTTGCGTTCCTTGAGCAGCTGGCCGGTGCCCGTGATGGTCCCTCCGGTGCCGATTCCGGCGACGAGGATGTCGACGGCTCCCGCGGTGTCGTCCCAGATCTCGACGCCGGTGGTCGCGTAGTGGATGGCCGGGTTGGCCGGGTTGTCGAACTGGCGGGCCAAAATCGCCCCGGGGGTGGCGGCCGCGATTTCCTCGGCCTTCGTGACCGCGCCGCGCATGCCGTCGGAGCCCGGCGTCAGCACGATCCGGGCGCCGTAGGCGCGCAGCAGCTGGCGGCGTTCGCGGCTCATGGTCTCCGGCATCGCCAGGATGACCGTGTACCCGCGGGCGGCGCCCACCATGGCGAGGGCGATCCCGGTGTTGCCGCTGGTGCCCTCGACAATGGTTCCACCCGGAGCCAGCTCGCCCGAGGCCTCGGCCGCATCGACGATCGCGATCCCGATCCGGTCCTTCACACTGCCCGAGGGGTTGTAGAACTCCAGTTTCACCAGCACGGTCGCGTCGAGGCCGGCGGTGAGTCGGTTTAGCTTGACCAGAGGGGTCTTGCCGACTGCAGCAGTGATATCGGAGTAAATCTGTGCGGGCATCGGTGGTCGCCTTTCGATCGGGGTCAGGAACCTCGCCCAGCCTACGGCTCCGGCATTGGGCGTGTGCGTGCGTTACATTTCAATACGTGACAACTCCGCACGGCCACCATTCCATTCCCATCAGCTCAATTCCTACCGACATTGTTCCCACCGACATTGCCGAATTGCGCACCCGGGCCATCGACTCCCTTTCCCAGGCGGGGATCAGCGACCCCGACGTCGACGCCGATCTCCTGATCGGTCACGTTCTCGCCCAGAGCCGCGGCCAGGTGCAGGCCGCCGCCATCCTGCGCACCGCCCTGGGCGCCACGGATGCCGCGGCCATCCGTGAACTCGTTCGTCGCCGCTGCCTGCGCGAGCCGCTGCAGCACATCACCGGGCGGGCACCCTTCCGCTCCCTCGACCTGTTCGTCGGACCGGGCGTGTTCGTTCCCCGCCCCGAGACGGAGCAGGTGGCGCAGTTCGCCATCGACGCGCTCCGGGCACTGCCCGACGCGGAGCCGATCGGGGTGGACCTCGGCACCGGCAGCGGCGCGATAGCCCTTTCCCTGGCGGTCGAGGTGCCGAACGCGCGCATCTGGGCGGTCGAGAACTCGCCGGAGGCCTTCCCCTGGACCTCCCGCAACTTCGAGCAGGTAGCCGCGCCGAATGCCACGCTGGTGTTCGGCGACCTCACCGACGCGCTCACCGAACTCGACGGAACCGTGGCCGTGGTCATCTCCAACCCGCCCTACATTCCGACGGATGCGATCCCGCGCGACCCCGAGGTACGCCTCTTCGACCCGGCCCGCGCCCTGTTCGGCGGCCCCGACGGGCTCGACGTGGTGCGGCACGTCTCCCGCACGGCCCTGCGCCTCCTGCGTCCTGGCGGCCAGATCGTGATCGAGCACGGTGAGCTGCAGGGGGCGCAGATCCGTGCCCTCCTGGCCGCCGACGGCTGGCGCGTCCCGGCCACTCACCGCGACTACACCACCCGCGACCGCGCCACCACGGCCCTCGCCCCCGTTCCCGCCGATCGGTGAGGGCGGTTCCCTCTGGGGGGCTGCAGTAGAATCAGGCACAATGACTCGCATCTATGACTGCTCGGTTGACACGGAATACGCGGCCGGCATGAGGCTCGCGCGCTCGGCCATCGGCCGCGGCGCGCTCGTTGTCATCCCCACCGACACGGTCTACGGCATCGCCGCGGACGCCTTCGACCCGGAGGCGGTGCAGCGCCTTCTCGACGCCAAGGGCCGCGACCGTTCCTCGCCGCCGCCCGTGCTGATCCCCGGAATTCCCACCCTCGACGCCCTGGCCCAGAACATTCCGCAACCGGTGCGCGAGCTCGTCGCCGCGTTCTGGCCCGGTGGTCTGACGGTGGTGCTGAACGCCCAGCCGTCGCTCGCCTGGGACCTCGGTGACACCCGCGGCACGGTGGCCCTGCGGATGCCGAGCAACCCGGTTGCCCTCGACCTCCTCTCCGAGACGGGACCCTTGGCCGTGTCATCCGCCAACACCAGCGGCCGGCCCTCCGCGATCGACGCGGAAGGCGCCGAAGAGATGCTCGGCGGCAGCGTGGCCGTCTACCTCGACGGCGGAACGGCCGGACTCGGCTACGAACCCATCGGCGACCGGCCGGGGGATACCTCGTCGACCATCGTGGATGCCTCCGGCTTCGACTCCAACGGTGGCAAGGTCGTCATCGTGCGGAACGGCGTGATCTCACGGGAGGCCATCGAAGCCGTCATCGGAGAGGCGCTCGCGCCGATCGGGTTCGGCGCGCCTGCGGACAAGCCCGCTGCCGAAACCACCACCGAGCCGGCCACCGAGCCCGCCACCGAAGTGAGGGCCGAACCGGTCGATCCCGCGGCAGACGCACGCTAGCCATGACCGTCTTCGTCCTGCTCAGCCTGGTCTCGGCCCTGGTGACCTTCGGGTTCTCAGTTCTTGTACTCAAGCTCAGTCACCGCTACCGCCTCTACCCGAAGATCCGCGAGCGCGATGTGCACACGCGGCCTACGCCCCGCCTCGGCGGAATCGCGATCTTCGTCGGCATCGTCGCCGCCTTCGGTGTGGCCTACCTGGTTGCGGCCCGCTTCGCGCCGCTGCGACTAATCTTCAGTGACCCCCAGCAGATCCTCGCCATCCTGGGTGCAGCCCTGCTGATCGTGCTGCTGGGAGTGGCCGACGACCTCTGGGACCTCGACTGGATGACCAAACTGGCCGGGCAGTTCATCGCTGCCGGCCTCATCGCCTGGCAGGGCGTGCAGGTGTTGTCGCTGCCGATCGGCGGGCTGACCGTCGGGTCGTCCTGGATGTCGATCCTGATCACCGTGATCGTGATCGTGATCGTGATGAACATGATCAACTTCATCGACGGGCTCGACGGACTCGTGGCCGGCGTCGCGCTCATCGCGAACGGCGTGTTCTTCCTCTACAGCTACCTGCTGGCCCGGGACACCTCCCCGAGCAACTACTTCAACCTCGCCTCACTGATCGCTGCCGTCCTGGTGGGTGCCTGCATCGGCTTCCTGCCGCTCAACTGGCGGCCGGCGAAACTGTTCATGGGTGATGCGGGCGCCCTCCTGGTGGGTCTGCTGATGGCCACGTCCGCGATCGCGATCACGGGCCAGGTCGACCCGACCGCCGTGAACCGGTCGCAGCTCTTCCCGGCGTTCATCCCGATCATCCTGCCCGTCGCCATCCTGATCATTCCGCTTCTCGACTTCGGTCTGGCGGTGTTCCGGCGCGTCCGGGCCGGCAAATCACCCTTCAGCGCCGACCGCAAGCACCTGCACCACCGGCTACTGGACATGGGCCATTCGCACCTGCATGCCGTTTTGATCTTCTACGGCTGGACCGCGGCGGCATCCGTCGGTTGCCTGCTCTACTTTCTGCTCCCGGTGTATTTCGGGCTGCCCACCTGGTATGCCACAATTTTCCTGATCGTCGGGCTGCTGATCTGCACCCTCGTCACGCTGTCTCCATTGAGTCGGCGCAAGGCCGTCGAGTCCGCCAGCCAGCTCGCCCGAACGGCCGAACACAGAGAAGAAATCGCCCGACTCGACCGCCTCGATGAGGCGTCGGCGACGGTGGAGGAGAACGTATGAACGCACCCGATCCCACCAGCTTGCCCACCACGCTCCGAGCGGTGCCATCGAACGCCAGGGGGGTCCTGACCGCAGTCCTTCGATACACAGGCTTCCTCGCGATTGCCATCGCGATCGTCGGCGGCGGACTCGGCTACCTTTTCGCGTCAACCGAAGGCCTCATCAGTGCCTTCATCGGCACCGCGCTTGCCGTGCTGTTCGCTTCGATCACTGCCGTGAGCATCATCGGGGCCATGCGGTTCGACATTGCCGCTTTTTTCGGCATCGTGATGGGGGCATGGCTGCTGAAAATCGTCGTGTTCATCGTGATACTCGCTCTGCTTCGTGATGCTACCTTCGTGCAGACGACAGTTCTGTTCATCACCGTCATTGCCGGAGCCATCGGCACCATGATCGTCGACGTCCTGGTGGTCTTCCGCTCCCATCTGGGCTACGTGAGTGACGCCGTGCTCCCGAAAAACTCCGACCACCCCAGGTCCTGACCGGAACAGGGGCGGTCGATTAGTCGCCGTGAGCGAAAGTTGATAGAGTCAAAAAACTGTCACAGGCCGCAGTGTGATCCACTGTGCCAAAGACCACACTTGACCATTGTCGCCGTTGTGCATCCGCACAGAAACAGGAGATAGCGCTGTTGTATTACGCTGCGAACTTACTGGTTCCCATGGCTACCGGCGATGAGTTTCAGGCTCCGGGCATCAGTGAGTTCCTTGGTCTCCCCGCGTTGTTCTTTGAGGGCACGCCCTTCGAGATTAACCGGATCATCCTGGTCCGCATCCTCGCCATAGCCGTGATGCTCCTGCTCTTCTGGCTCGCCCTGCGCAAACCATCCCGGGTCCCTGGCCGCGGTCAGAGCATCGCCGAGCTTGTGCTGGGTTTTGTCCAGGTGCAGATCGCCGATCAGATCCTCGGCAAGGAGATGGGTCGCCGTTACCTGCCCCTGTTAGCCGGCATGTTCTTCGGCATCCTTGCGATGAACGTCACGGGCGTAATCCCGGCCCTGAATATCTCGGGCACGGCACTCATCGGCATGCCCCTGCTGCTCGGTCTCGTCGCCTACGTCGTGTTCATCTACGCGGGTATCAAGCAGCTCGGCGCCGCCAAGTTCTTCAAGAACTCGCTCTTCCCGGCCGGTGTGCCGTGGCCGATCTACATCCTGCTCGCCCCGATCGAGTTCATCAATATCTTTATCGTGCGGCCGATCTCGCTCGCTTTGCGACTCCTGCTCAACATGATGGTCGGGCACCTCCTGCTCGTGCTGTGCTTCGGGGCGACGAGCTTCTTCATCTTCACTGCAGGTGGCTGGTTGGGGCTCTTCGGAATCGGGACGCTGGCGTTCGGGTTCATCTTCACTTTCGTCGAGTTCGCCGTGTTCATCCTCCAGGCGTACATTTTCACCCTCTTGACCGCGGTGTACGTCCAACAGGCCGTGGCTGAAGAGCACTGACACACACAACTGCGTCGACCGACGCCGTTTTCGATTGAAAGGACACACATAGTGGAATCCACCATTCTTGCCGAGATCACCGGCAATATCGCCACCGTAGGCTACGGTCTTGCCGCGATCGGCCCGGGTATCGGCATCGGTATCGTCGCCGGAAAGACCGTTGAAGCCATGGCTCGCCAGCCCGAACTCGCAGGCCGTCTCCAGGTCACCATGTTCCTCGGCATCGCGTTCACGGAGCTCCTTGCATTCATCGGTGTTGCCGTCTTCTTCATCTTCGTCTAGGGATCGCCACCATGCCTGAGCTTGTTCTGGCAGCAGAAGCGGAAACGAATCCGTTCCTTCCTGCCATCTACGACATCACCTGGTCGGCTGTTGTCTTCCTGGTCGTCATGGTCTTCTTCGTGCGCTTCGCGATCCCGCGTTTCCGCCAGATCCTCGACGATCGTGCGGAGGCCATTGAGGGCAACATCGCCAAGGCAGACGACGCCCAGCGCAAGGCCGAAGCAGCTCTCGAGCAGTACACGACCCAGCTGGCCGAGGCGAGGGCCGAGGCCGGCAGGATCCGCGACGCCGCCCGCGTCGACGGACAGACGATCGTGAACGAGCTCAAGGAGCAGGCCGTCATCGTCGCCGCTCGGGTAACCGCGACGGCGAAGGCTCAGATCGTGGCCGAACGTCAGGCCGCAGTGATTTCACTGCGCAGCGAAGTCGGCACACTGGCCATCGACCTGGCCTCCGGCGTCATCGGCGAAAGCCTGACCGACGACGAAAAGGCCAGCGGCATCGTCGACCGATTCCTGGCTGACCTCGAGGCCTCGGAGAAAGTGGTCCGGTAATGGGTAGCGCCACCAGGGAAGCCTTAGTCTCAACACGGGCGGTTCTGTCCCGTCCCGGGGGAACGAACGACCTCGCGACCGGCGTCAATTTGTTGAACTCCGGTCGTGTGATTGGCCACACGTCACAGCTCCGGTCGGCTTTGGTCGACCCGTCAGCGGATACGGCGGCGAAGGCCACCCTCGTGAGCGCAATCTTCTCGGGCGCAATGACGCCGACCGCGCTGGAGCTGCTTCAAGCCGCCTCCGCCGCACGCTGGTCGAACCACACCGATCTTCTGGCCGGCATCGAAGACCTCGGCCTGCGGGTGATCGCCTCTTCGGCCACGGTCCCCGGGCAGGTCGCGGAGGAACTGTTCGCGTTCGGCAAGACCGTGTCGTCCAACGGCGAGCTCGAACTCGCCCTCGCCTCCAAGCTCGGCACCACATCGGCCAAGGTGAGTGTTGTTGACGCCCTCCTGGCCGGCAAGGTCTCCGAACAGACGCTCGCGATTGTTCGGCACCTGGTGCAGCAGCCCCGCGGCCGCCGCATTGGGGAATTGCTGCGCTACGCCGCATCCATCGTCGCGGACCAGTCGAACAGCTCGATCGCCACGATCACGTCGGCCGCCGCGCTGGCTCCGGAGCAGGTTGATCGCCTTCGAGCCAGCCTCACGGTGCGCTATGGGCGTCGGCTCACGATCAACGAGGTTGTCGACCCCGAAATTGTCGGGGGCGTCCGCGTTCAAATCGGTGACGACGTCATCGATGGCAGCATTGCCACCCGTCTTAAAGATCTGAGAATCCAGCTCGCTGGCTGACCGCTTCAGTCAGTACCACACACCTCGGGACGGCAGCGTCTCGTGCACGACAGAACCTGTACACCCAGTACAGAAAAGGGAAGATGATGGCAGAACTAACGATCAGCCCCGATGAGATCCGTGACGCTCTCCAGGACTTCGTGAAGTCCTACGAGCCGAACAAGACCGCGACGACCGAGGTTGGCTACGTCACCACGGCCGGCGACGGCATCGCGCACGTCGAGGGCCTTCCCAGCGTGATGGCGAACGAGCTCATCACGTTCGCGGACGGCACCCTCGGCCTCGCCCAGAACCTGGACGAAGACGAGATCGGCGTCGTCGTTCTCGGCGAGTTCGCCGGAATCGTCGAGGGCATGGAGGTGCACCGCACTGGTGAGGTCCTCTCCGTACCCGTCGGCGACGGCTATCTCGGCCGCGTCGTCGACCCGCTGGGGGCGCCCATCGACGGGCTCGGCGAGATCAAGAGCGAAGGCCGCCGCGCGCTGGAGCTACAGGCACCCGGCGTGATGGACCGCAAGTCGGTTCACGAGCCCATGCAGACCGGAATCAAGGCCATCGACGCCATGATCCCGATCGGCCGCGGCCAGCGTCAGCTGATCATCGGTGACCGCCAGACCGGCAAAACCGCGATCGCGATTGACACGATCATCAACCAGAAGGCCAACTGGGCGACGGGCGACGTGAACAAGCAGGTTCGTTGCATCTACGTCGCCATCGGTCAGAAGGGTTCCACGATCGCCGCCGTCAAGGGTGCGCTCGAGGATGCCGGAGTCATGGAGTTCACGACCATCGTCGCGTCCCCGGCCTCCGACCCGGCCGGCTTCAAGTACCTCGCCCCGTACACCGGCTCGGCCATCGGTCAGCACTGGATGTACGCCGGCAAGCACGTCCTCGTCATCTTCGACGACCTGTCCAAGCAGGCCGAGGCCTATCGTGCGGTGTCGCTGCTTCTGCGCCGCCCGCCGGGACGTGAGGCGTACCCCGGTGACGTGTTCTACCTGCACTCCCGTCTGCTCGAGCGTTGCGCCAAGCTGTCCGACGCCCTCGGTTCCGGATCGATGACCGGCTTGCCGATCATCGAGACCAAGGCGAACGATGTCTCTGCCTACATCCCGACCAACGTGATCTCGATCACCGACGGCCAGATCTTCCTGCAGTCCGACCTGTTCAACGCCAACCAGCGTCCCGCGGTCGACGTGGGCATCTCGGTCTCCCGAGTCGGCGGTGACGCTCAGGTCAAGTCGATCAAGAAGGTCTCCGGCACTCTGAAGCTCGAGCTGGCGCAATACCGGTCGCTCGAGGCCTTCGCGATGTTCGCCTCCGACCTCGACGCGACGAGCCGTCGCCAGCTCGGTCGTGGCGCACGCCTGACCGAGCTGCTCAAGCAGCCGCAGTACTCGCCGTACCCCGTCGAAGACCAGGTCGTCTCGATCTGGGCCGGCACGAACGGCAAGTTCGACGAGGTGCCCGTGGCCGACGTCCTGCGCTTCGAGCGTGGCCTGCTCGACCACCTGGGCCGCACCACGAGCGTACTCACGACACTGCGCGACACCAACGTTCTCGACGACGCGACCATCGCGACGCTCGAGATCGAGGTCGACAAGTTCAAGCAGGGATTCCAGACGGGCGAGGGCAAGCCGCTCGCCTCGGTGGGCAAGGAAATCTTCGAGGCGATTCCCGCTGACAAGGTCAACCAGGAAAAGATCGTCAAGCACCGCCGCTAAGTGACATCGGCCGCGCTCCCGACTCGTTCGAGCCGCGGGGCGCGGCCGGCATCACTCGATCGCCCGCACCAATTCAGCACTGACAAGGAAGCACAGGAGACACATGGGAGCGCAACTTCGGGTCTACCGGCAGAAGATCAAGTCTGCCCAGACGACTAAGAAGATCACTCGGGCCATGGAGTTGATCTCTGCCTCGCGCATTCAAAAGGCCAAGGCTCGCGTCGCCGCGTCAACCCCGTTCGCTCGTGCCGTCACGCAGGCGGTGTCCGCGGTAGCGACGTACTCGAATGTCGCCCACGTGCTCACGACCGAACCGGAGAAGATCGAGCGCGCTGCGGTCGTCATCTTCGCCTCCGACCGTGGTCTCGCGGGGGCGTTCAGCTCGCAGGTGCTGCGTGAGGCCGAATCGCTCAGCGAGCTGCTGCGCAGCCAGGGTAAGGACATCGTCTACTTCCTGGTGGGTCGCAAGGCCGCGGCGTACTTCAATTTCCGCCGCCGCGTCTCCGAGCGCATTTGGACCGGTTCCACCGATCAGCCGCAGTACGAGACCGCATGCGATATCAGCGACGCGCTGCTCGAGGCCTTCCTCCGCGAAGCGGACGACGGTGGCGTCGACGAGATTCACGTCGTCTACAACCGGTTCGTCAGCATGGTCACCCAGCTTCCTCAGGTTGTCCGGCTGCTTCCCCTCGAGGTCGTCGATGGCGTTGAGGAGCCTGGTGATAACCAGGTCCTGCCACTCTACGAGTTCGAACCGGACGTTGAAACGGTGCTGGACTCGCTCCTGCCCGTCTACATCGAGAGCCGTATCTTCAACTCCATGCTGCAGTCCGCCGCAGCCGAGCACGCCGCACGTCAGAAGGCCATGTCATCGGCCTCCGACAACGCGGACAAGCTGATCAAGGACTACACCCGGCTGTCCAACAACGCCCGGCAGACCGAGATCACGTCGCAGATTTCCGAGATCGTGGGTGGAGCCGACGCGCTCTCATCCGCCAAGCACTAAACCAGAGAAGAGAGAGCTATGACTGACACCGCAACCGCGCCAGTCCATGCACCGGTCGAGTCCGTGGCCGTGGGCCGGATCGCCCGGGTCACGGGCCCGGTCGTCGACATCGAGTTCCCGCACGACTCGATTCCGGGCATGTACAACGCACTGAAGACCACTATCGTCATCGGTGATGTGTCGACCGTGATCACGCTGGAGGTTGCCCAGCACTTGGGCGACGACCTCATTCGCGCCATCGCGCTGAACCCGACCGACGGTCTGGTTCGTGGCCAGGAGGTCCGGGACACCGGCTCGCCCATCACGGTTCCCGTCGGAGACGTCACCAAGGGGCGCGTGTTCAACGCCATTGGCGAGGTGCTCAATGCGGAGCCCGGCGAGAAGATCGAAATCACTGAGCGCTGGCCCATCCACCGCAAGCCGCCGCCCTTCGACCAGCTGGAATCCAAGACGCAGCTGTTCGAGACCGGCATCAAGGTCATTGACCTGCTCACCCCGTACGTCTTGGGTGGAAAGATTGGCCTGTTCGGTGGTGCCGGCGTCGGCAAGACCGTTTTGATCCAGGAAATGATCCAGCGTGTCGCGCAGGACCACGGTGGAGTGTCCGTGTTCGCCGGTGTCGGTGAGCGCACCCGTGAGGGCAACGATCTCATCCACGAGATGGAAGAGGCGGGCGTCTTCGACAAGACCGCCCTCGTGTTCGGCCAGATGGACGAGCCGCCGGGGACGCGTCTGCGCGTCGCCCTCTCCGCGCTCACCATGGCCGAGTACTTCCGCGATGTTGCCAAGCAGGATGTGTTGCTCTTCATCGACAACATCTTCCGGTTCACTCAGGCCGGCTCTGAGGTGTCGACCCTTTTGGGCCGCATGCCCAGCGCTGTGGGCTACCAGCCGACCCTGGCCGACGAGATGGGCATCCTGCAGGAGCGCATCACGTCGACCCGTGGCCACTCGATCACCTCGCTCCAGGCCATCTACGTGCCTGCTGACGACTACACCGACCCGGCCCCGGCGACCACGTTCGCCCACCTCGACGCCACCACCGAGCTGTCGCGTGAGATCGCTTCGAAGGGCCTCTACCCGGCCGTCGACCCGCTCACCTCGAGCAGCCGTATCCTCGACCCCCGCTACCTGGGTGCCGATCACTACAACACGGCCGTTCGCGTCAAGGCGATTCTGCAGAAGAACAAGGAACTGCAGGAGATCATCGCGATCCTCGGTGTCGACGAGCTTTCCGAGGAAGACAAGGTCACCGTCTCCCGCGCACGCCGCATCCAGCAGTTCCTGTCGCAGAACACCTACATGGCCAAGAAATTCACGGGCGTCGAGGGGTCCACGGTATCGCTTAAGGACACCATCGAATCCTTTACGGCGATTGCCAATGGTGACTTCGACCACGTGGCCGAGCAGGCTTTCTTCAACGTCGGAGGCATCGCCGACGTCGAAGAGAAGTGGGCGAAAATCCAGAAGGAGAACGACTAGTCATGGCCGATTCTTCGCTCAAGGTCAGCGTCGTCGGGGCGGACCACGAGGTGTGGTCCGGCGAGGCGAGCATGGTTGTCGCCCGCACCGTCGAAGGCCAGATCGGAATCCTCCCCGGGCACGAACCCATGCTGGCCATCCTGGCCAGCGGTGAGGTGCGCGTGACCCTGGGCGGCGGCGAGAAAATCGTCGCCGAGGCGGCGGACGGCTTCCTGTCGGTCGCCAACAATGTGGTCACGATCGTCGCTCGCAAGGCAGAACTCGTTTAGTCAGTGTGCTGATCCTTCTGCCGCCGTCCGAGACGAAACGTCACGGGGGCATCGAATTACCGCTTGACCTGCAGAGCCTCACGTACCCGTCGCTTGGACCCAAGCGGCGGGTACTTGTGCGTGCGCTGCAGTCGCTTGCGAAGCATCCGGATGCGATGATGTCGGCCCTAAGACTGGGTCACACGCAGTCCGCGGAGGTGGAGCGCAATCGCGTGCTGTCCTCCGCCGCCACAATGCCGGCCATCGACCGGTACACCGGCGTCGTCTATGACGCCCTCGACGCCGCCAGCCTCTCCCCGCTGGAACGCGACTGGGCAGGCCGGAACGTCCTCGTGCATTCCGCCCTGTTCGGGCCGGTCGGCGCTCTCGATCTCCTCCCGGCCTACCGGCTGTCCTGCGATTCCAGGCTGCCGGAGCTGCCGCTGAAGAAGCACTGGGCGGGCGCTGTGGGTTGCGTTCTGGCGGGGTCAGCGGGGCTCCTGCTGGATCTCCGCTCGAACGGGTACGTGGCGCTCGGCCCCGCGCCGGTGCGGCCCGACGCGGTGTTTCTGCGCGTGGTCACGGAGACGGCGGACGGCCAGACGCGAGCCGTGAACCACTTCAACAAGACGGCCAAGGGGAACTTCACCCGGGCTCTGATCCGGCACGGTCGGTCCTTCGACACCGCCGTAGAGCTGCTCGACTGGGCACCGGGGGCAGGCTTCGATTTGCGCCCGGGAGCGGTCCGGGAACTGAATCTGGTCGTCGCCGCCGAGGTTGCCGCAACCCGAGGCTGACGCGGGCACATTCCGGCCCTAGGCTGGCTTTCGTGTCCACACCAATGAATGTCACCGTCACCGGCGCCGGCGGACAGATCGGCTATTCGCTGCTCTTCCGGATCGCGTCCGGAGACCTCCTCGGCCCGAGCGTTCCCGTCAACCTGACCCTGATGGAGATCCCCTCGGGGCGCGCAGCAGCCGAGGGCACCGCCCTCGAACTGCAGGACTGCGCGTTCCCTCTCCTGCGCTCCGTGACGGTCACCGAAGACCCCGTGCGCGCCTTCGACGGCGTCAACATCGCCCTCCTGGTCGGATCCCGCCCTAGAGCCGTCGGCATGGAGCGCGTCGCGCTGCTCGAAAGCAACGGCCGCATCTTCGGTGCGGTGGGGGCCGCCCTCAACGCGGGCGCGGCATCCGACGTGCGCGTGCTGGTCGTGGGCAACCCCGTCAACACCAACGCCCTGGTGACCAGTGCCTTCGCCCCCGACATCCCCGCCGACCGGTTCACCGCCATGACGCGACTGGACCACAACCGCGGCATCGCTCAGCTAGCAAGCCGGCTGCAGGTGCACGTCGCCGAACTCGACGGTCTCACCATCTGGGGCAACCACTCCGCCAGCCAGTACCCGGATGTCTTCCACGCCACCGCCGGGGGATGTCCGGTCTCCGAGCTGGTGGCGCAGGACTGGCTCGTCGACGACTTCATCCCCCGGGTGGCGAACCGAGGCTACGAAATCATTCAGGCCCGCGGGGCATCGTCCGCGGCCTCCGCGGCCAGCGCAGCCATCGACCACGTTTACGACTGGGTCAACGGGACCGGTGAGCGGTGGACCTCGGCGGGCGTCAGCTCCGACGGCTCTTACGGCGTCCCGGAGGGGCTCGTATGTTCCTTCCCGGTTCGGGCTGTCGACGGCCGCTGGCAGATCGTGCCGGACCTGGCTATCAACGCGTTCTCGCGGGCGAGGATCGACGCGTCCGTCGCGGAGCTGATCGAGGAGCGCGAGGCCGTACGGGCACTCGGCCTGCTGCCGTCCCTCCGATAGACGCGCGAGTCCTGATGGCTGGGGGGCGATGAGGATTCGCGGATGGGGGGCTTCGAAGCGGTTGTTTTCGATGCACACGTCGGAGAGCCGTGACCGCGAGAGGGAGGGGGGTGAACGTGCGCTCCGACCGCCGTATGTCTGAGTCCGAGGCCTCGCGGCGACTCCGTCCCGAACGAATTCGACGGAGATTCGGCCCGAATATCCCCTAAATCCCAGAAATGTGCTCATTTTCGGCAGAATCTCCGTCGAATTGGTTCGACACCGGACACGGCGCTCCGCCCGTGATGAACGGCGTCCACACGGTGCAGTCAGGGCTGAAGTGCGGGCGCGACAGAACCAATCGTTCAGGACTTACTCGCCTCGAGGAGCACCTCACGCACAACAGTGCCGGTCGGGCAGCCCGTGGTCGGGCAGCCCGTGGTCGGGCAGCGCGGCGGCTGGCAGGGCGGCGGTCGGCATAGCGTCAGCCGTCGGCGTTGTGGTGGTCAGGCGTCGTTCGACCGATGGCATCCACTCAGGTGGTCGTCGACGAGGCCGGCCGACTGCATCAGGGCGTACATGGTGGTGGGGCCGACGAACGTGTAGCCCCGGGTGCGCAACTCCCGGCTCAGTGCCATCGATTGCATTGTGGTCGCCGGGACCTCGCCGAGCTCCCGCAGCCGGGGGCCGCGGGGTTCGGGCGCGAAGCTCCAGATCAGCTCGGTCAGGCTCTCGCCGAGGTCTCGGGTGACCCGGGCGTTCCGGATGGTGGCCTCGATCTTGCCGCGGTGCCGGATGATGCTCGCATCCGCGAGGAGCCGGGCGACGTCGACGTCGTCCATCACGGCCACGCGGTCGACGTCGAAGTCGTAAAAGGCGGCCCGGAAGGCCGGCCGACGTCGCAGGATGGTGATCCAGGACAGGCCGGCCTGGAACCCCTCGAGGCACAACTTCTCGAACAGCAGCCTCTCGTCCCGGAGCGGACGCCCCCACTCTTCGTCGTGGTAGCGCTGGTATTCGGGGTCGCCGCCGACCCAGCCGCAGCGGATGAGCCCGTCATCGCCGAGCTTCAGTGAGGCGGATGTCGTGGCCTCGGCTGGCAGCGCGCTGGTCGCCGGGGTGCTCATGAGCGGTGCTCGATGCCCTCGTGGTCGAGGAGCCAGACCTTGGTGGGCACTCCGCTGCCGCCGCTGTAGCCGGTGATGCGACGGTCGGCGGCGAGCACCCGGTGGCAGCCGATCAGGATCGGAACGGGGTTCGCCCCGACGGCGCCGCCCACGGCCCGGCCGGACCCCGGCTTGCCCAGCGATCGTCCCAGCTCGCCGTACGAGGTCGCCTCGCCGAAGCCAAGCTCGGACAGTCGCTGCCAGACGCCCTGCTGGAACGCAGTGCCCCCGCTCGGCGCCACGGGCAGGTCGAAAACCGTGCGGGTGCCACCGAAGTACTCCGCCAATTGGTGCGCGGCCCGGTCGAGCAGGGGCGACGGGGCTTCCGGGGTCTCGTCGAGGGGCAGCTGTCCGTCGCGTTCGATGGAGAGGGAGAGGATGCGCTCGGCGTCACTCGTGAGTTCCAGCCGCCCAATGGGGCTGGGCAGCCGGATCAGGAAGGTTCCGATGGTCGTCATGCCTCGACTGTAGTCGGCGGCGCCCTGCGCACAGCGCGGGTTTCGGACCTGGCGTGGGAAGAGCGCCGGGCTGGGCTGGGGAGGAGCCGGCCGGCTTCAGGCGAGCCGGGTGTGGGGATACTCGGGGGAGCGGTGCTGGAATTCCAGGATGTCGGGATTCCGGATGATCCCCTCGTGGATCTCGATGGCCCGCCGAAGGGTCTCGTTGGCGGTCCAAGCGGCCTCGCCCGTAAGGACCTCGCGCAGGTACGGCAACAGCGCCTCGCTGATCTCCCAGGTGGCGGAGTTCCAGAGGTACGACGGGCTGTGGTCGACCGCGTAGTAGGTGACGTTGGTGCCGACCCGGAAGGTCGGTTCGTCGAACGTCGTCGATTTCGCCCAACTGAAACCCATGCCGGTGTCGCAGGACACGTCGATGATCAGCGACCCCGGGGCCACCATCGGGAGGTCATCGTCGCTCAGGAAGATGAGCGGGGCATTTGGGTCCTGCAGCACGCAGTTCACGATGACGTCGTGGCCGGCGAGAAACTCGGGCAGCGGCACCCGTTCGTTTCCCGGCAGGGCGAAGTTCCCGTTCGTGCCGTCGCCGTGGTCGAGCTGCACGATCTGGGCGGAGTGGATCGGGGAGCTGACCGCGGTCACGTCGCGATTGGTCAGCACCGTGACATCGTAGACACCGAGGGCGTTGAGCGCCGTCACGGCGCCCCGGGCGGTGGCCCCGAAGCCGATCACCGCGGCACGCTGCTTGCGGCCGTAGTCACCCGTCGAACCGATCAGGGACAGGGCGTGCAGCACGGAGCAATACCCGGCGAGCTCGTTGTTCTTGTGCAGCACGTGCAGGTGGAACTCGCCGCCTCCGGTCCAGTGGTTCATCGCCTCGAACGCGATCAGGGTCAGCCGCTTGTCGATGGCAAGCTGGGTGAGTTTCTCATCCTGCACGCAGTGCGGCCAGCCCCAGAGCACCTGTCCGTCGCGCAGTGCCGCGACATCCGCCAGCAGAGGCTTGGCGAGCAGGATGACGTCGCACTCCCGGATGAGGTCCGCGCGCGAGCAAAGCCCTCCCACGAGCGGGGCCAGCTGCTCGTCCGACACGCCGAACTGCTCGCCGTAGCCGCGCTCGAGAAACATTCGCTCCCGGAGGTCCGGATCGATCCGTTCGACATGTGACGGATGAATGGGCAAGCGCCGTTCATTCGGCTTACCGGAACGCGACATGACGCCGAGCGTGAAACGACTCACTGGTACCCCTTTGTAGTTGAGTCCTGTCTAGCACAGGCCGGCGAGCCTAATGTGGAGGGATGGAGCAGATGGAGTACCGCAGACTGGGCAATTCGGGGCTCATGGTGTCCACGATCGGGTTGGGCTGCAACAACTTCGGACGCGCCGGAACCGCGACGGAGGGCCAGGCCGGAACCACCGCCGTCGTCAACGCGGCCGTCGACGCCGGGATCACCCTGTTGGACACGGCCGACATCTACGGCGCGGAACGCGGCCTCAGCGAGACCCTGATGGGTTACGCGCTGCGGGGCAAGCGCGACCAGATCGTGCTCGCCTCGAAGTTCGGCATGGACATGAACGGTCGGAACGGACCCGACTGGGGCGCCCGCGGCTCACGTCGCTACATTCGACTGGCCGTCGAGGCGTCCCTCCGGCGCCTGCAGACCGACTGGATCGACCTCTACCAACTGCACCAGCCTGATCCGAACACCCCGATCGAAGAGACCCTGCAGACCCTCGACGACCTCATCCGAGAGGGAAAGGTGCGCTATATCGGCCACTCCAACCTGGCCGGCTGGCAGATCGCCGAGGCGGAGTTCACCGCCCGGCTGACGGGGCATCCGCGGTTCGTTTCGGCGCAAAACGAGTACAGCCTGCTGGTGCGTGACGCCGAAGACGAGGTGCTGCCGGCCGTCAACGCCTACGGGCTCGGCTTCCTGCCGTTCTTCCCCCTCTACAACGGGCTCTTCACAGGCAAGTTCTCCCGTGCGGGCGGCCCCGCCGACAGCCGCATCATGATGGTCCGGCCGCACCTGGCCCGGAACGCGCCCTGGGACGTCATCGAAAAGTACGAAGCGTTCTGCGACCAGCGCGGCGTGACCATGCTCGCCGCCACCTTCGCCTGGCTGCTGGCCCAGCCGGGGCTCACCAGCATCATCGCCGGAGCAACCCGCCCGGAACAGATCTTGCAGAACGCCACCGAGGGCAGCGCGTGGAGGCCGTCGCCCGAGGACGTGGCCTGGATCTCGGACCTCTTCGCCTGAACCGTCCTCTCTGGAACCCGAACCCCGATTCCACCTTGTGAGTGAGTGCTCACTCATATAAGCTGGGGGGATGTCCGTCAAACCTGCGCGCGCGAAAGCCCTGTCCGTCGAGGACCGGCAGTCGATGATCCTCGACGCGGTCACGCCGCTGCTGATCGAGCACGGCCAGACCGTCACCACTCGACAGATCGCCCAGTGCGCCGGGATCGCCGAGGGCACCATCTTCCGAGCCTTCGACAGCAAGGACAACCTGCTCCGGGCGGCCATGGACCGTCAGCTCGACCCCGAGCCGTTCCGTCTCGAACTTGCCGCGCTCGACCGTGAGCTCCCGCTCGAGGAACGGGTGCGCGCCATGGTCTCCCTGCTGCGCCGCCGCTTCGCGCAGGTCTTCGCGCTGATGACGGCGGTGGGCTCGATGGGCAGACCCCACACCCACGACGTCGCGCACGAGTTCACCGTGCTGCTCGCCGACGTGCTCGCGCCTGACCTCCTGCGCCTCACGGTTGCCCCGGAGCGGGCAGGGCAGGTCATCCGGATGATCGCGCTTGCGGCATCCGTGCCCCACATCACGGCCGGCCCCGACTTCGACGACGATGAGCTCACCGCCCTCATCCTCTACGGCATCATCGGCTTCCCGACGCCGCCGAACGCCCCCTGCTAGGAGATCCGATGCTCTGGAAACTGCTCGTGAAATACCTGCGGCCGTACCGGCGGCTGCTGGCAGCCGTCGTCGTGTTCCAGCTGGCCCAGTCGATCGCCTCGCTCTATCTGCCCACCCTCAACGCCGACATCATCGATGAGGGCGTCGCCACGGGAGACACCGTGTACATCCTGGGCATCGGTGGTCTGATGCTGCTGATCACCCTGTTCCAGATCGTGTGCGCGATCGTCGCCGTCTACCTCGGCGCGAAGGCCGCCATGGGGCTCGGACGCGACCTGCGCGGCGCTGTCTTCACCCGAGTCGACGAGTTCTCCGAGCAGGAGGTCACCCGGTTCGGCGCCCCGTCGCTGATCACCCGGTCGACCAACGACGTGCAGCAGGTGCAGATGCTCGTGCTGATGACCGCCACCATGATGGTCACCGCACCGATCCTGTCCATCGGCGGCGTGATCATGGCCATCCGGCAGGACGTGCAGCTATCCTGGTTGATCGCCGTGAGCGTGCCCGTGCTGTTGATCGCGGTCGGGCTGATCATCGCGCGGATGGTGCCGTTGTTCCGCCTGATGCAGACCCGCATCGACACGGTGAACCGGGTGCTGCGGGAACAGCTCACGGGCATCCGCGTCATTCGGGCGTTCGTGCGCGAAGACGTCGAGTCCGTGCGGTTCGGCAAGGCGAACACGGATGTCACCGACACCGCCCTTCAGGCCGGCCGCCTGATGGCCCTGATGTTCCCGGTCGTCATGCTCGTCCTGAACGTCTCCAGCGTGGCCGTGATCTGGTTCGGGGCGTTCCGGATCGAGGACGGGTCCATGCAGGTCGGCACCCTGGTTGCCTTCCTCAGCTACCTGATGCAGATCCTGATGGCCGTGATGATGGCCACGTTCATGGCCGTGATGATCCCGCGGGCGACCGTGTCGGCCGACCGGATCGGCGAAGTGCTCGAGACCGAGTCCAGCGTGCGCCCGCCGCGCCACCCCGTCGTCGACAGTATCGGCCGCGGAGAGGTGGAACTCGTGGACGTGGGCTTCGCCTACCCCGGCGCCGAGCAGCCGGTGCTCTCCGACGTGAGCTTTACCGTGCATCAGGGGCAGACCACCGCGATCATCGGCAGCACCGGATCGGGCAAGACCACCCTGGTCAACCTGCTGCCTCGCCTCTTCGACGCCACCCACGGCAGCGTGCGGGTCGACGGGGTGGACGTGCGCGAGCTCCACCCTGACCTGCTCTGGGGCAGCATCGGGCTGGTGCCGCAGAAGCCGTATCTGTTCTCCGGCACCGTGCGCAGCAACCTTCTCTACGGCAAGCCCGACGCCACTGAGGCGGAACTCTGGGAGGCACTGACCATCGCGCAGGCCCGCGACTTCGTGGCGGAGATGCCGGACGGCCTCGATGCCCCGATCGCGCAGGGCGGCATGAATGTGTCCGGCGGGCAGCGGCAGCGCCTGGCCATTGCCCGGGCCCTGGTCAAACGGCCCGAACTCTATATCTTCGACGACTCGTTCTCCTCGCTCGACCTAACGACGGATGCTCGGCTGCGCCGGGCACTGGCCGTCGGCACGGGCGGCGCCACCATGGTGATCGTCGCCCAGCGGGTGTCGACCATCGTCGGCGCCGATCAGATCCTGGTGATCGAAGGCGGACGTATCGTCGGCCGCGGCACCCACGACGAGCTGCTCGAGTCGAACGAGACCTACCAGGAAATCGTGTCGTCCCAGTTGGCGGCGGAGGAAGCAGTATGAGCCAGACATCCGGGGCCTCGGCCCGCCCGCCCGCACGGGGCCCCGGCCACGGTCCGTTCGGCGGTATGAGCGCCCCCGCCGAGAAGGCCATGAACTTCGGCCCGTCGGCGAAACGGCTGCTCGGCAAGCTGCGCCCCGAGCGTCTGTGGCTCGGTCTGGTCCTGGTTCTCGCCGTCGCGAGTGTCACGTTCTCCGTGCTCGGACCGCGTCTGCTCGGCGAAGGCACGAACCTGATCTTCTCCGGCGTCATCTCCCAGGACCTGCCTGCCGGCCTGAGCCAGGCCCAGGTGATCGACCAGCTGCGCGCCTCCGGCGACACCGGCAAGGCCGACCTGCTCAGCGGGATGACGCTGACGCCCGGCCAGGGAATCGACTTCGCGATGCTCTCCACCGTGCTGCTCTGGGCGATGGCGCTCTACCTGCTGTCCTCGGTGTTCGCCTACGTGCAGGCCTATGTGCTCAACGGCGTCGTGCAGCGTACCGTGTTCCGGCTCCGCAGCGAGATCGAGGCGAAGATCAACCGCCTCCCGCTGCGCTACTTCGACACGGTGCAGCGAGGCGAGCTGCTCAGCCGGGTCACCAACGACGTGGACAACGTCTCACAGAGCCTGCAGCAGTCGCTGAGCCAGGCCGTCACCTCTCTGCTCACCGTGGTGGGCGTCATCGTGATGATGTTCCTGCTCTCGCCTCTCCTGGCCCTGATCGCCCTGGTCACAGTGCCGCTGACCCTGGTCACGACCGTCCTGATCGCCCAGCGCTCGCAGAAGTTGTTCGTCGCACAGTGGACCCACACCGGCGAGCTGAACGGCCAGATCGAGGAGACCTTCACCGGCCACGCCCTGGTCAAGGTGTTCGGCCGCCAGAAGGAGGTCGAGCAACGCTTCCGGGCCAAGAACGACGAGCTCTACGAGGCCAGCTTCGGCGCCCAGTTCGTCAGCGGCCTGATCATGCCGGCGATGACATTCATCGGCAACCTCGTCTACGTCGGGATCGCCGTCGTCGGTGGCCTCCAGGTGGCATCCGGGGCCATGCAGCTCGGCGATGTGCAGGCGTTCATCCAGTATTCCCGTCAATTCACCCACCCGCTGGCCCAACTCGGGTCGATGGCGAACCTGCTGCAGTCCGGCGTCGCCTCCGCCGAGCGGGTCTTCGCCCTGTTCGACGCCGATGAGCAGAGCCCCGACCCGGAGCGCGCCGAGGCACCCACGATCGCCCACGGCCGGCTGGTCTTCGAGAACGCCTCGTTCCGCTACACGGTGGACAAGCCGCTGATCGACAACCTCAGCCTGGTGGCCGAGCCCGGCCAGACCGTGGCCATCGTGGGCCCCACCGGGGCAGGCAAGACCACCCTGGTGAACCTGATGATGCGCTTCTACGAGCTCGACGCCGGCCGGATCACGCTCGATGGCGTGGACGTGCGCCGAATGACCCGCGACGACCTGCGTGGACGCATGGGCATGGTGCTGCAGGACACCTGGCTGTTTGGCGGCACGATCCGCGACAACATCGCCTACGGGCGTCCGGATGCCACGGAGAAGGAGATCCTGGACGCGGCGCGCGCGACCTACGTGGACCGGTTCGTGCACACGCTGCCCGACGGCTACAACACCGTACTCGACGACGAGGGCAGCAACGTCAGCGCCGGCGAGAAGCAGCTGCTCACCATCGCCCGCGCGTTCCTCGCCAAGCCCAGCGTGCTGATCCTGGACGAGGCGACCAGCTCCGTCGACACGCGCACCGAGGTGCTCGTGCAGAAAGCGATGCGCGCCCTCCGCGCCGACCGCACCAGCTTCGTGATCGCGCACCGGCTCTCCACGATTTGGGACGCCGACCTGATCCTGGTGATGGAGGCCGGCCGGATCGTCGAGCAGGGCACGCACGAGGAACTGCTGGCAACGAATGGCGCGTACCACGCCCTCTACACCGCCCAGTTCGCGGCGGCGGTCGCCGACGAGATCTAGGAGCTGTCTCCGAGACCGAGCCACAGGTGCTCCCTCCGGAACGAATTCGACGGAGATTTTGCCCAAAGCGGCCCCAGAATGACTGGGGTGACCCGTGGTTTCCGGACTGGGTCCGTAGTTTCATTATGCGGCCAGGGTCAACTCTGCCAGTCGCTCGTGTGGTGTGGCATAGTTCAGGGTTT
>NZ_SOHB01000020.1:0-26274 GCF_004403055.1 Cryobacterium sp. TMT1-19 | reverse complement strand
GCCCTCATCGCCCTGGCCATGCTCAGCCTCGGCGGCCACAAACCAGTGCTCCCCGGCCGGGATTAACCCACGGAAGCAGCAGGAGAGCCGAGATTTTGCTCAATACGGCTCGAAATACTCCGGAAACCCGCTCTTTTCCCAAAATCTCGGTCGAATTGGTTCGACACCGGGCACGGTGCTCCGCCTCTAGAGCTCGGCCACCGTGCCGGCGCTCTCCTCCTGCAGAGCGTACCTGGCGGGGACGAGCTGCTCGAGGCTGCGGTAGACATCCGCCGGCACCACGTCTTCGCCGGCCGGTGCGCTGAGGATGATGACGTCTGTCCCCAGGCCGGCCCGGAGGGTGAGGTCGTAGAGCTCGTCGAGGTCGTGCTGGGACAACACATCGCCCTGAGCCTCGGCGAGATGTACGCGTTCGCCGCCACGCCAATCGTGCAGGTACGCAGCACCTCGGCCGGGGCGTCGCACCGCGAGCCTGAACCATCCGGGCCTGCCAAGCTCCCTGGCCACCGGCGTGCAGAGGCACATCGGCGGCGTCCTCGCGGCCCTCGACGGTGACCGTGAGAACCGGGGACGAAGCGAAGACCACGACCGCATTCACAGCGGCTTGATACCCAGAGCGGTCACCCGCGAAAACGGATCGGGCGTCGACGGGGCCCGGCAGACTGTAGCGTACTTGTGGGCATACCGGCGCGGTCGGTGTGTCGACAGCACGAGACCCGTAGCACGAGGAGCACCCTTTTGGAAACCTGGCCCGGTACTGCGTACCCGCTCGGCGCAACGTACGACGGCAGCGGCACGAACTTTGCCCTGTTCAGCGGAGCCGCCCACCGCGTTGAGCTCTGCCTTTTCGACGAACAGGGCGTGGAGACCCGCATCGACGTGGTCGAATCCAGCGCGTTCATCTGGCACTGCTACCTGCCCCTGATCCAACCGGGACAGCGCTACGGCTACCGCGTGCACGGCGACTACAACCCCGCCGCGGGCAGCAGGGCGAACCCCAACAAGCTCCTGCTCGACCCCTATGCCAAGGCCACCTGCGGCACGATCGACTGGGACCAGTCCCTGTTCTCCTACAACTTCGGTGACCCGGATTCGCGTAACGACGAGGACTCCGCCCCGCACATGATGCTCGGCGTCGTCGTCAACCCGTTCTTCGACTGGGTGGGAGACCGGCCCCTGCGCACGCCCTACAGCGCCTCCCTGATCTACGAGGCCCACGTGAAGGGCCTCACCAAGCTGCAGGATGCGGTACCGGAGGGCCAGCGCGGCACGTACGCCGGCGTGGCGCATCCGTCGGTCATCGACCACCTGCAGAAACTCGGCGTGACCGCGATCGAGCTGATGCCGGTGCACCAGTTCGTCAACGACGGCACCCTCGAGGAAAAGGGCCTGAACAACTACTGGGGTTACAACACCATCGGGTTCTTCGCCCCGCACAACGCGTATTCCTCCACCGGTGACCTCGGCAACCAGGTGCAGGAATTCAAGGGGATGGTTCGTTCTCTGCACGACGCCGGTATCGAGGTCATCCTCGACGTGGTCTACAACCACACCGCGGAGGGCAACCACCTCGGCCCGACGATCTCGTTCAAGGGTATCGACAATGAGGCGTACTACCGGCTCATGGACGACGACAAGCGGTACTACATGGACTACACGGGCACCGGCAACACTCTAAACGTTCGCCACCCGCACTCGCTGCAGCTGATCATGGACTCGCTGCGCTACTGGGTTCTCGAGATGCACGTCGACGGCTTCCGGTTCGACCTGGCCTCGGCTCTGGCCCGGGACCTCTACGACGTCGACAAGCTCTCCACCTTTTTCGAGCTCGTGCAGCAGGACCCGGTGGTGTCCCAGGTCAAGCTCATCGCCGAGCCGTGGGACGTCGGCCCCGGTGGGTACCAGGTCGGCAACTTCCCGGCCCAGTGGACGGAATGGAACGGAAAGTACCGCGACACCGTGCGTGACTTCTGGCGCGGCGAACCGTCGACGCTGGGCGAGTTCGCCTCGCGCATCACCGGTTCCGCCGACCTCTACGAGCACTCGGGCCGCCGCCCCGTCGCCTCGATCAACTTCGTCACCGCGCACGACGGGTTCAGCCTCTCCGACCTGGTCTCTTACAACGAGAAGCACAACGACGCCAACGGCGAGAACGGCAAGGACGGCGAAGCGCACAACCGGTCCTGGAACTCCGGGGTCGAGGGGCCGACGGATGACCCGGAGGTCCTGGCACTGCGGGCCCGGCAGCAGCGCAACTACGTTGCCACCCTGCTCCTGTCGCAGGGTGTGCCGATGATCCTGCACGGCGATGAGCTCGGCCGAACGCAGAACGGCAACAACAACACCTACGCCCAGGACAATGAACTGAGTTGGATCCACTGGTCGGAGGCGGACCAGCCGCTGATCGAGTTCACGGCTGCCGTTTCCCGGCTGCGCCGCGAACACCCGACGTTCCGCCGCAGCAGCTTCTTCAACGGCCACCCCGGTCACCGCACCGCGGGCGACCCGATGAGCGACCTCGTCTGGCTGACCCCCGACGGGCAGGAAATGCAGTCCCAGGACTGGGACGAGCACCTCACCCGCACGGTCGCCATGTTCCTCAGCGGCGACGGCATCCGGGAGCGCGACGTCCGTGGCCAGGTGGTGACCGATGTGAATTTCCTGGTCTGCTTCAACGCAGACGCCGAGGATGTCGAGTTCACCCTGCCCTCGGCCGAATACGCCCCGGCCTGGGAGATCGTCGTCGACACGGCGGGCGAGGGCGCCGACGCGGTCCCGCGGCCCGCCGGGTCCCTGCACACGGTGACGTCGCGTTCCCTCGTCGTGCTGCGGGCGTATCACGCTCCGGAAACCACGCCGGACCACTCCGTCGCGGCCTCCCTGGCCGGGCTGATGACGGGGACGATCCCCGTGATCAACCCGGCGCACCTGGTCAAGCCGTGAAAATTCCACTCACCACCTACCGTCTGCAGATCACGGCGGCGTTCGACCTGGCGGCCGCGGGAGGGGTGCTCGACTACCTGACCGAGTTGGGTGCGGACTGGCTCTACCTGTCCCCGCTGCTCGCTGCGGAAGAAGGCTCCGACCACGGCTACGACGTCGTCGACCACTCCCGCATCGACCCGGTGCGGGGCGACGCCGAGGCGCTCACCCGCTTGGCGGCGGCCGCGACGGATGCCGGGCGCGGCATCCTGGTGGACATCGTGCCCAACCACATGGGCGTCGCGACCCCGCACCGCAACCTCTGGTGGTGGAACCTGCTCCAGCACGGCCCCGCCTCGCGCTACGCGGAGGCCTTCGACGTGGACTGGGCCGCGAACGGCGACCGAATCCTGCTGCCCGTGCTCGGGGACGACGCGGACGGAATGAGCGAACTCGACCGCCTCCAGGTGGTCGGCGACGAGCTGCACTACTACGACAACCGGTTCCCGCTCGCCCCGGGCAGCGCCGACGGCGGCGCGGACGCCCGCGTCGTGCACGCCCGGCAGCACTACGAACTCGTCAACTGGCGCCGCGCGGACGCGCAGCTGAACTACCGTCGGTTCTTCTCCGTGAACACCCTGGCCGGCCTCCGGGTCGAGGTGCCGTGGGTCTTCGACGAATCCCACCGGGAGATCGTGCGCTGGGTGCAGGACGGCCTCGTGCACGGGCTGCGGGTCGACCACCCCGACGGTCTCGCCGACCCGGGCGGCTACCTCGACCGGTTGCGGGATGCCACCGACGGAGCCTACGTGCTCGTCGAGAAGATCCTCGAGGGTGACGAACAGCTGCCGACCAGCTGGGCCACCGCCGGCACGACCGGGTACGACGCCCTCGCCGACTTCGACCGGCTGCTCGTCGACCCGGCCGGGCAGGGCGCGCTCGACGCACTCGAGGCCCGGCTGCAGGCCGAGGCCGCGGCGCCGACCGGTGACGCGCCGCCGGCGGACTGGGCCGACCTGGTGCACGCGCGGAAGCGCGTCATCGCGGACCGCACCCTCCAGGCCGAGGTCGCGCGCCTGGCCCGACTGGTCCCCGGCGGCGACGCCACCACCGAACTGACCACGGTCGACGCCCTGGCCGAACTCCTGGCCTGCTTCCCGGTCTACCGCTCCTACCTCCCGGTGGGCATCGACGAGCTGCGCCACGCTGGCGTCGAGGCGGCTCGCCACCGGCCCGACCTCGGCCCCGCGATCGAGGCTCTGCTTCCGTTGCTCGGCGACCCGGGGCATCCGCTGGCCGTGCGCTTCCAGCAGACCTCGGGCATGGTGATGGCCAAGGGTGTCGAGGACACCGCGTACTACCGCTTCAGCCGGCTCACCTCGCTGAACGAGGTCGGCGCCGACCCGGGGGAGTTCGCGGTCGACATGGCCGAGTTCCACCGTCGCCAGCAGACCCGCCAGGCCACCTTCCCGGCCTCGATGACGACCCTTTCCACCCACGACACCAAGCGCAGTGAGGATGTGCGCGCCCGGATCTCGGTGCTGGCCGAGATCCCGGCCGAATGGGAGAGCACCCTGCGCACCCTGCGCGCGACCGCGCCCCTCGGCGACGCCCCGTTCGAGAACCTGCTCTGGCAGGCCATCGTCGGATCGTGGCCGGCCACACCGGAACGCCTCATCGCCTACGCGGAGAAGGCGGCTCGGGAAGCCGGAACGTCGACCACCTGGACCAGCCAGAACGCGGAGTTCGAGACGGCGATGCGCGGCCTCGTGACCGCCTCCTTCAACGACCCGGCAGTCACGCAGACGCTCACCGCGTTCGTCGACCGGGTACGCCAGGCGGGCTGGAGCAACGCGCTCTCGAACAAGCTCGTGCAGCTGACGGCCCCCGGAGTGCCCGACGTCTACCAGGGCAGCGAGCTATGGGACACCTCCCTCGTCGACCCCGACAACCGCCGCCCGGTCGACTACGACCTGCGGCGCGGCTACCTGGCCCGGGTGCAGGACGGCTGGCTGCCGCCCGTCGACGAGACCGGCGCCGCGAAACTTCTGGTCACCACGCGCGCCCTCCGGCTGCGCCGCGACCAGCCCGAACGTTTCTACCGGCACAGTCCGGTCCCCGCGTTCGGCGCCGCCGCCGACCACGTGATCGCTTTCGACCGCGGCGGCGCGGTCACCATCGCCACCCGGCTGCCGCTCGGGCTCGCGGCCGCGGGCGGCTGGGGAGATACGATCGTGGTCCTGGCCGGCGGGCCGGTCGTCGATCTGCTGACCGGGGAACGCCACCCCGGCGCATCCGTCAGCGTGGCCGCCCTGCTGGGGCGCTACCCGGTGGCCCTGCTGGTGCCGGCCGACGACGCCGACCCGACCCGCACGACCGACCTGGAAGGTGCCGACCATGCCCGCTGAATTCGAAGTCTGGGCTCCCAACGCATCGGCCCTGGCGGTCGAACTCGCCGACCAGACCGTGCCGATGACCCCGCGGGGCGACGGATGGTGGCACGCACCCCGTCCGCTGACCGAGCCCGCCGAGGGCCGTGCCGCTGAGCCCGTCGACTACGGCTTTTTGATCGACGGCCAGGGGCCATTCCCCGACCCCTGCTCCCGGCACCAGCCGAACGGCGTGCACGCGAAGAGCCGCACGTTCGATCCCGGCGCGCACGTCTGGCAGGACAGCGCCTGGACCGGCCGCCAGCTGGCCGGCAGCACGATCTATGAGCTGCATCTCGGCACCTTCACCACGGAGGGCACCCTCGACGCCGCGGCGGGCCGGCTGGCCCACCTGGCCTCGATCGGCGTCGACTTCGTGGAGCTGCTCCCGGTCAATGCCTTCAACGGCACCCACAACTGGGGCTACGACGGGGTGCTCTGGTACGCCGTGCACGAGGGCTACGGCGGACCGGCTGCCTACCAACGGTTCGTGGACGCCTGTCACCAGGCCGGAATCGGCGTCATCCAGGACGTGGTCTACAACCACCTCGGCCCGAGCGGCAACTACCTGCCGCAGTTCGGTCCGTACCTGAACGAGAGGGGCGACACGGGCTGGGGCTCCTCTCTCAACCTCGACGGCGCCGACTCCGACCCGGTGCGCCGCTACATCATCGACAACGCCCTGATGTGGCTGGGCGACTACCACGTCGACGGACTCAGGCTGGATGCGGTGCACGCCCTGCGGGACGACCACGCCCTGCACCTGCTCGAGGAACTCGCCGCCGACGTCGATGTGTTGAGCGCCACCTGCGGGCGTCCGCTCACCCTGATCGCCGAGTCGGACCTCAACGACCCGCGTCTGATCACGCCGCGGGACGTCGGCGGCTACGGGCTCACCGGCCAGTGGAGCGACGACTTCCACCACGCCGTGCACGTGGCGGTCACCGGCGAGACCACCGGCTACTACGCCGACTTCGAGCCGCTCAGCGCCCTCGCGAAGGTGCTCACCCACGGGTTCTTCCACGACGGCACCTTCTCCAGCTTCCGCGGGCGCACCCACGGTCGGCCGATCGACACCGCACGGATGCCGGCCTGGCGCCTCGTCGTCAACAACCAGAACCACGACCAGATCGGCAACCGGGCCACGGGCGACCGCCTCAGTGCGACCCTCGACGCCGGGCAGCTGGCGATCGCCGCCACCCTGACCCTGCTCGGCCCGTTCACGCCTATGCTGTTCATGGGCGAGGAGTGGGGGGCGAGCACACCCTGGCAGTTCTTCACGTCGCATCCGGAACCCGAACTCGGCGAGGCCGTCCGCACGGGCCGGATCGGCGAGTTCGCGCGCATGGGCTGGGACCCGGCCGTGGTGCCCGACCCGCAGGACCCGGCCACGTTCGAGCGGTCGGTGCTGGACTGGGCTGAGGTGTCCCAACCGGCCCACGCGCGCCTGCTCGATTTCTACCGGGCTCTGGGCTGGCTGCGGCGTTCCCGTCCGGACATCACGGACCCGCGCTTCGGCCGGGTCGCGGTCGACGTCGACGATAACGAGCGGTGGTTGCGGCTCTGCCGCGGCGACACCGAAATCCTGGTCAACCTGGGCACGGAGGCTCGTGATGTGCCGACGGATGCCTCGGCGCTACTGGCATCCTTCGCCGCCGTCGGCGACGCGGTCCAGTCTCGCACGCCCACCGCGGTCACCCTCGCACCGCACTCCGTCGCCGTGTTCGGCGCCTCCGAGTAGCCCGCAGTCAACGGTCCCCGGGGCCTCGTGCGTCGCGGCGCACCCTACGGAAGCTGGCGCACGTTACACCGTGCGCCAGCTTCTCCAACCTGCGCCGCGAGTGGGCAGAGCTCAGACGGCGCCCGACTCTGCCAGGTGGGATGCGGCGGCATCCGGATCGTCGGCGTCGGGCCGGGTCACCTCTTCCAGCAGCTCGAGCACGTGGCGGTACTCCTTGCCGGTGGCCCGGGTCAGCCCGAGCTCACAGGTGCGGTTGCACGACGCGAATGCCGTGGCGTCCATCGTCGCGACATCGGCCGCCTGCGCCCGGGTGGCGGATTCTGTCAGCTCGGGATGCAGCATGCCGCGGTCCCCGGCGAAGCCGCAGCAGCCCCAGTTATCCGGCACCTGCACCCTCTCGGCCACCCCGCCGGCCAGGGTCTGCAGGGAGTCGTTGATGCCCATCCGGGTGGAGGAACACGTGGGGTGCAGCGCGAGCGAATCGATCTTCTGGTACTCGGGCAGTGACGGCAGGATGCGTTCGACCGCGAACTGCACGGCGTCGACCACCCGCAGGCGCGGCTCGTTCTGGTCACCCTCGATGGTCGTCCGCAGCCCCTCGGTGCAGGAGGAGGCGTCGCAGATGATGGCGAGCTCGCCGTTCCGGGTCGCCGTGCGCAGCGCCGCGAGGGTCTTGGCCCGCATGGTCGCTTCGCCGGTCTTCAGCCCCTTCGACGACCACGGCGTGCCGCAGCAGAGCCCGTCGATGCCCGCGGGCACGACGAGGGTGATGCCGGCCCGGTCGCAGAGCTGCTCGAAGCTGACCTGCACCCCGGGCGTGCCCGCGGTGGCCGGACCGAACATGGTCTGCACGCAGGCCGGGAAGTAGACGGCCTCCGGCGCCAGGGCCGGCACCGGGCGGGAGCGTCCGCCGCCGCCGCCGGGCAGCTCGCTCGAGTAGAGCGGCAGCGTGTCGGTGCCGAGCACGGCTCGGCCGAGCTTGTTGGGCACCATCAGCACCGGGGCCGGGATCTTGCGCACCACAGTGAGGGCCAGCCCGGCGCCGCGGGTGACCGCACCCCAGTTCTTGGCCGCGGTGTTCCAGACGCCGTTGATCAGCGGCCCGGTCTCGCCGCGCCGGATCTGCTTCATCATGGTGCCGGTGTTGATGTTGACCGGGCAGGCGGTCTGGCACATGCCGTCGACCGCGCAAGTCTCCACGCCGTCGTAGACGAAGTCCTTCTCCAGCTCGGCGGCCAGAGCCAGGTCGCCGCTCCGGCGGGCCTGTTCGATGGCGCGCAGGGTGACGATGCGCTGGCGGGGGGTCAGGGTCAGGTCCCGGCTGGGGCAGACGGGTTCGCAGTAGCCGCAGGAGACGCAGCTATCGACCACCTCGGCGACGGGCGGCACCAGCTTGATGTCACGAAGGTGCACCTCAGGGTCGTCGTTCATCAGCACGCCGGGGTTGAGCATCCCGGCGGGGTCGAACAGCACCTTGAGCTGCCGCATGACGTCGTAGAGCTCGTCGCCGTACTGGCGCCGCACATACGGAGCCATCACCCGGCCGGTGCCGTGCTCCGCCTTGAGCGAGCCGCCCTCGCCGAGCACCAGGTCGACCATGTCCTCGGTGAAGGCGCTGTAGCGCTCCAGCTCGGTTGTGCCGGTGAACCCGTCGGTGAGCATGAAGTGGATGTTGCCGTCCTTGGCATGGCCGAAGATCACGCTGTTGCGGTAGCTGTACTTGTCGAACAGGCGGATCAGCTCCACGCAGGTGCGGCCGAGCGCGGCCACCGGCACGACGACGTCCTCGAGCAGCGCGGTGGTGCCCTGCGGGCGGGCGCCGGCGACGGATGCGTAGAGCCCCTTCCGCAGATGCCACAGCTGAGCACGGGTCGCGGAGTCCGCGCTGAACTTCACCGGGGCGCTGAGCCCGAGCCCCGGCATAATGGTCAGGCCCGCGCGCTGGAGCTCCTGCAGCGATTCGGGGTTGTCGGTCTGGTACTCCATCAGGAGGGCGGCGTGGTCGCGCACCGCGAGGTCGCGCACGACCGGGGGTACGTCGTCCAGGCCCTGGCCGACCTTGAGCGACAGGGCGTCCATCAGCTCCAGGGTGGCCGCCCCGGTTCCCACCAGGGCAGGCAGGGCCGCGTTGGCGGTCTCCAGGTCCGGGAAGACCAGCAGGCCGGTGACCGTGTGGGTCGGCCGCGGGACGGTGCGGAAGACCGCCTCCGCGACGAACCCGAGGGTGCCCTCGCTGCCCACGATCAGGTGCGCCAGGATGTCGACTGGCCGGTCGAAGTCCAGCAGGGAGTTCAGGCCGTAGCCCATGGTGTTTTTCATCGAGAACTGGTGACGGATGGTCGAGACGGAGGCCGGGTTGCCGGCAACCCGCTTGGCGAGGCGCAGCAGGCCTTCGTGCAGCTCGGGTTCGAGGGCGCGGAGGCGCGCGTCGGCATCCGCCGCCCCGGTGTCGACGACGGTGCCGCTGGGCAGCACCACCGTGACCGATTCCAGGGTCTGGTAGGCGTTGTCGACGGTGCCGCAGGCCATACCGGAGGAGTTGTTGGCCACGACGCCGCCGATGGTGCAGGCGGATTCGCTCGCCGGGTCCGGGCCGAATTTGCGGCCGTACTGCGCCAGGCGGGCGTTCAGGGCGCGCACGGTGACGCCGGGCTGAACCCGCACTCGGGCGCCGTTGTCCTGCACCTCGATCTGTTTGAAGTTGCGGCGCACGTCGACGAGCACGCCGTCGGTGAGCGCCTGGCCGCTCAGGCTGGTACCGCCGGAGCGGAACGTGAGCGGCACACCCTGCGCCCGACTGGCGCGCAGCAGCTTGCCGACCTCGTCCGCGTTGGCGGCCACGACGACCGCCTGCGGCACCAGCAGGAAGTGCGAGGCGTCGTGGGCGTTGGCGTGCAGGTCGATCGCCCGGGTCTTCACCTGGGCCGGGTCGGACACCGCGGCGCGGAGTGCACCCAGCATCCCGGCGGATGCAGGCACCGCTGTGGGACCGGAGACGGTCGCCGAGGGCGTGACCACCGTGCCGCGGCGGGCCATTACGGCACCATCCAGCCGAGGACCGGGGTGGACTGCAGCACGATCAGGACCGTGATCAGCACGAGGAGCCCCAGGCTCCACCCGACGAGCTTGCGGAAGAGCAGGCTCTCCGCACCCACCAGGCCGACGGCGGCGGCCGCCACGGCCAGGTTCTGCAGCGAGAGCATCTTGCCGAGCACACCGGCCGACGAGTTGGCGGCGGCCATCAGCACAGGCGACAGGCCGGTCGCGTTGGCGGCGGTGACCTGCAGCTGCCCGAAGAGCGCGTTGGACGAGGTGTCGGAGCCGGTCAGGGCCACGCCGATCCATCCGATCAGGGGGGAGATCACGGCGAAGAATACGCCGGCGGTGGCCAGGTAGGCGCCGAGGGAGGCGGTCTGGCCGGACAGGTTCATCACGAATGAGAGGGCGAGCACGGTGGTAACGGTGACGATGGTCCAGCGCAGCTGCACGAGGGTGTCGCCGTAGATCTTGAGGCCCTGGCGGAACGAGACCTTGTAGAGCGCCATGGTGAGCAGGCCGGAGAAAAGCAGCAGGGTGCCGGTGGCCTTGAAGTGGTCGAGCTTGAACATCGTGGCCGGAACCGGGTCGCCGGCGGCGTCGGTCACGTTCAGTCCGGGCCAGGCGAAGGTGACGCTGCCCACGACGCTGAGCCAGGCCTTGATGGCCGGGATCTGCGCGATCGAGAAGATGCCCATGATGATCAGGTACGGGGCGATGGCCTTCCACACCTGGCGCGGTTCCGGGCGGGTGTTGTCGTTCAGGTCAGGGCTGTCGGCAGAGCGTCGCGCCGACTTGAGCGCGGTGGTGGGGGTGCTACGCATGGCGGATGCGGGGACCGCGGCGCCCACGGTCGTGCTCACCAGGTTTTCGGCACCGGACAGTTCGACGTCGTCGTTCAGTCCCATGGATTCGGCCGGCTGCCAGAAGCGCAGCATGACCAGGACGGCGGCCACGGTGGCGACGGCGGCCACGACATCCGTCAGCTCGACGGCGAAGAAGTTGGCGGTGACGAACTGGGCCAGTCCGAAGACGAGTCCGGCGACCACGGCCACCGGCCAGGTCTGCTTGACGCCGCGCTTGCCGTCGACGATGAAGACGAGGATCAGCGGAACGATCACGGCGATGAACGGCGTCTGGCGGCCGGCCATCGACGCGAGGTCCTGGATCGGCAGGCCGGTGACGCCGTTGAGGGCGATGATCGGGGCGGCCATGGCACCGAACGCCACCGGGGCCGTGTTTGCCAGCAGCGACACCATGGCGGATTTGAGGGGCTTCATGCCCGCGGCCATCAGCATGGCGGCGGAAATGGCAACCGGGGCGCCGAATCCGGCGAGGGACTCGAGTAATGCGCCGAAGCAGAAGGCGATCAGGATGGCCAGGATACGCAGGTCGTTGGAGATGGAGCGGATGGTGCGGCCCAGCACCTCGAACCAGGGGGTGGCCACGGTGAGCTTGTAGATCCACAACGCGTTGACCAGAATCCAGAGAATCGGGAAGAGGCCGTAGAAGAGGCCGGCGGCCGTGGCGCTCAGCGCTTGGCCGACCGGCATCTGCCAGCCGACGACGGCGAGCACGACCGAGAGGAGCAGGCTGACCAGCGCCGCCTTGTGCGCCTTGACCCGGAACACGCCGAGAAGGACGAACAGGAGAATCAGCGGCAATGCGGCGCAGATGGCCGACAGGACGAGGGATCCAAGAATCGGATCGAGTATCTGTTGAAAGATTGGGTCTCCACACTGAGGTCGTGGTCACGCCGTCGTGACACTTCATCAGTTGTATAGCAAGTATGCAAGTAAGTCAATATAAATTGTGTTTTTGTCTGTCAAGATGAGAACACAATTTAGGAAAGGCAGGCCCCGTGACAGCGCGCGTAACGGCAACGTCGATCGTGGATGCCATCGCGAACGACCTGCGAACCCGAATCCTTGAAGGGGAATTGACCTCCGCCGCGGCCCTGACTGAGACCGATATGGCCGCGAGCTACGACGTCGCCCGCCCCACGGCGAAGGCGGCGATCGAGAAACTCGTCGCTGAGGGACTGCTGGTGCGCGGGGCGCACAAGAGCGCCCGCGTCGCCGAGCTCGGACCGGACTCCGTGCGCGACATCTACCAGGCCCGCGCCTACCTCGAAAGCGAGGTGCTGCGCCGCCTGGCCCTCAGCTGCACCGTCCCCGAGGAGGCCGTGCAGGCCAACCTCGACATCGCGGCCGTGGCTGGCGGCTCCGCCCTCGACGTCGTGGAACCCGATATGCGTTTCCACACCAGTCTGATCGACGCCGTCGGCAACGAGCGGATCAGCAGGATGTACCGTTCCCTGGTTAGCGAGGTACGCCTCTGCATGGTGCGGGTGCAGTCGCTGAACCTGCTCGACACCGCGTTGATCCAGGCCGAACACCAGCGCCTGCTCGAGCTGATCGGGGAGGGCGATGGCGCCGCGGCCGCCGAGTTGCTCGACGAACACCTCGCCCGTGCCCGCGAACGCCTCGCCGCGGCAATCGGCGGCGAAGCCGGCCCGGAGGCACACCTCCCGTCGTCCCTGCACCGGGTCTGAGTCCCCCAGAGACGCCATGGGCTACTTTCTCGCACCATCCACCCGGGTTGCCCTGTCGCGCCTGGTGACCCTCGACACGGCCCCGGGCTCGGCGCCGCTCGAGCGGTTGCGGGCCATCCGTTCCCTGCTCTTCGAGCTCGACGCCGACCCAGCCACCCTGGTAGGTGTGCGCGACGCCCTCAGCGGGGGAGCGGACTGGGACGAGATCGCCGACGCCGCCGGTTTGAAACCGGCCGCCGCGAAGTGGCGCTGGAGCGGCACCGATGCGGAGATCGCCGCCCGGCAGGCGGCCGGACGCAAGCGGTCCGCACGTCCCAGCGCCGTGCCCACCGATCTGCCCGGGCTGTCCGTGTCCGAGGCAGCTGCGCAGCTGGGGGTCACCGCCCAGGCGATCTACCTGAAGCTGAGCCGCGGCAAGCTCGCCGGCCGAACCGTCGAACTCCCCGACGGGCGAAGCTACAAACGGGTCTTTCTCAACGAAGACCCGGATGCCCGCCTTGACCGCGCCGAATCGGCAGCAGACAATGACCCCACCGCTTCCCCCCGATGCACTCTGACGACGGAGCCCTCACCATGACTGATTTCTCCTCGACCAGCACGCCCACCCGGTCGATGCCCCTGTCCGATCAGACCGAGACGCTCGAGCCCCTTGAAGAGCCTCAGACGACCGAGGCCCAGCCCGCGCCCAGGCGCGTAGCGCACCTCACGACCACGTCCGGCCAGCGCACCGCGCTGGTCGTCCTGGTCGGAATCATAGCCCTCGCCGTGGCCTTCATCGTGATGCTTTTGGTGGGGGTGTCGAGCGAGAGCATCAACGCCCTGGCCGTATTCGCCACGCCCGTCGCCTCGATGGTGGCCGCCTATTACGGCATCACCCTGAGCATCCAGCAGGTGCGCAGCGAACGCGCCGAGAAGGAAAAGGCTATCGCCCGAGCGGATGCCGCCGACGCCGCCAGCCGCGAGACCGAGGTCTGGGCCGCCCAGATGGAATCCGGCCTGCGCGTCGCGATGGCCCAGCTCGCCGCCGCGGGTATCGGCACCGAGGCGGTCGAGAAGGCTGCAGGCACCCCCGACGGCTTCTTCTGACCGGGGTTCGATCACTTGAAGCCGCCCAGTTTCGGCTAGCCGGCCTCCTTCTCGGCGGTGCCGTTCCGCACGCGCACGATGGTCCCCCAGCAGGCGACGGTCGTCAGCATGAACGCTCCCAGCGCTCCTAACGCGAGCGGCGAGAGGGCGAAGGCGAGGGGCAGCGCCAGCAGCAGCAGTGCGATTCCCGTGACATGGGAGATCAGCACCTCCCGGGCCACGACGAATCGGAACAACGCCAGCCCCAGCAGGTACAGCAGAGGCCCGCCGGTGATGGCGACGGCCGTCGAAAAAATGACCGGGTCATCCGGATGCGCCAGGATCTCCTTAACGCCGACCGAGCTCAGAACAACGCCGGCGATGAGCATCGCATGTACATAGGTATACGCGAGCCGGGCGAGCCGGCCGGGGTCGGCGGCATCGGCGAGGGCTTTGCTGCCCGCGTACTCGCTGTGGTCGAAGTACAGCCACCACATGGCCGCTCCACTCACGAAGGCCAGCAGCAGGCCGAGCACACCCGGCACCGACACGTCCTGATCGACGAAGGCGAAGCCCGTCACCAGAAATGATTCGCCGAGTGCGATGATGACGAACAGGGCGCTGCGCTCCGCGATGTGCGGACCGGAGAGCTCGCCGTCGCCGGGAGTGGCCCGGCCGAGGCCCGGCACCGGGAAACCGAGCGTCGCGGAAACGAACTCGATCCCGAGTGCGGTGGCCCAGAGCAGCAACCGGTAGTCGGCCGGGAGCAGGCCGCCGAGAATCCAGAAGAGCCCGGCCACGGCGAGCCAGAGGAAGATCCGCACGAAGGCGCGGTAGAGGGCGCGATCGTGGAGCGCGAGGGCGAGCGCCATGAAGGCCGTTCGGCCCAGCTGCAGGGTGACGTAGGCCACGGCGAAGAGGAATCCCCGGTCGCCGAATGATTCGTGGATCGAGACGCTCACCACCAGCCCGACCAGGGAGAGGCCGATCACGACCCCGCGCACAGGCAGGCGGGCCGGATCGAGCAGGTTGGTCACCCAGGTGGTGTGCACCCAGATCCACCACAGGGCGAGCACCAGGATGACGGACTCGGCGGTTCCCTGCCAGGACTGGTTCTCGTAGAGATGGCGCGACAGCTGGGTCAACGCGAACACAAAGATCAGGTCGAAGAACAGCTCGATGTAGGTGACCCGATCCGCCAGGTCGGACCGATCCGGGCGCATCAGATTGAGCCGGAGGCCAAAACGGACGGCGGGGCGGCGACCGGTGCCGGGAGCGGAGGGGACGGTGCTGGGCGTTGCGTTCACGCACCCAGTCTGCCTCAGTCCGGCAGATGTGGGGGAGGCGGCGTGGCGGCCTCCCCTGTTGCCCTGAGGGGACTTTCTATGACATTCTTTTATAAACGAACGGTCAGTTAGTAAACACGGCGATCAAAGGTGATGAAGCCATGCCCGAAGCATTCCTAGTTGATGGTGTTCGAACTCCTATCGGCCGATACGGCGGGGTGCTGGCCGGCATCCGCCCCGACGACCTGGCCGCCATCGTGCTTGCCTCGGTCGTGTCCCGGTCCGGGCTGGATCCCGCCCTCGTTGACGAGGTCATCCTCGGCGCCGCCAACCAGGCCGGCGAGGACAACCGCAACGTCGCCCGCATGGCCGTGCTCCTGGCCGGTCTCCCCGACAGCGTGCCGGGGATCACGGTCAACCGGCTCTGCGCATCCGGCCTGTCCGCCGTGCACCTGGCCGCCAACATGATCAAGGCCGGCGAAGCAGACCTCGTGATCGCCGGCGGCGTCGAATCGATGACCCGCGCACCCTGGGTTCTCGCCAAGCCGGAGAAGGCGTTCGCCAAGCCGGGCGAGATCGTCGACACCTCGATCGGCTGGCGCTTCACGAACCCGCGCCTGAAAGCGCGCGACAAGGCCACCTTCTCCATGTCGGAGACGGCGGAGGAGGTCGCCGCCCTCGACGGCATCAGCCGGGCGGATGCCGACACGTTCGCCCTCCGCTCGCACCGGCTGGCACTCGAGGCGCAACGTGACGGCATCTTCACGCCCGAGATCGTGGGTGTTCCCACCCGCGCCGGACTGATCGAGATCGACGAGGGCCCCCGAGCCGACACCACGCTCGAACGCCTCGCCGGGCTGCGCTCGGTCGTGCGGACGGGCGGCATCGTCACGGCCGGCAACGCCAGCTCCCTCAACGACGGGGCCTCCGCCATCGTTGTGGCGAGCGAGGCGGCCATCGAGCGTCTGGGGCTGACGCCCCGCGCCCGGGTGGTAGGCGGAGCCAGCGCCGGCGTCGCCCCGGAGACCATGGGCCTCGGCCCGGTCCCCGCCACCCAGAAGCTGCTGCACCGCCTGGGACTGACCATCGGTGACGTCGACGCCGTCGAACTCAACGAGGCGTTCGCGACCCAGTCTCTGGCCTGCATCCGCCGGCTCGGCCTCGACCCGGAAATCGTCAACCGGCACGGCGGCGCCATCGCCCTCGGGCACCCGCTCGGGTCGTCCGGGTCCCGCATCCTGATCACCCTGTTGGGGCGCATGGAGCGCGAGGGTGCCCACCGCGGCGTGGCCACCATGTGCGTGGGCGTCGGGCAAGGTTCCTCCCTGCTGGTGGAGCGCGTCTAGATGTCGCGCGAGTTCACGACGCTGCTGGTCGACGAGCGGCCCGACCGGGTGCACGTGCAGCTTGACCGACCGGCCGTGCGCAACGCCATCGACCAGACCATGATCGACGAGCTGCACCTGGTCTGCGCCGACCTCGAGCAGGAACCCCGCATCCTGATCCTCTCCGGCACGAACGGCGTCTTCGCCTCCGGGGCCGATATCGCCCAGTTGCGGGAACGCCGGGCCGAAGACGCCCTGAACGGGATCAACTCGACCCTGTTCGGCCGGATCGCCCGCCTGCCGATGCCCGTGATCGCCGCCATCGACGGTTGGGCGCTCGGCGGCGGGGCCGAGCTGGCCTACGCCGCCGACTTCCGGATCGCCTCCACGACCGCCCGGCTCGGCAATCCGGAGACGGCCCTCGGCATCATCCCGGCGGCCGGAGCGCTGTGGCGGCTGGCCGCGCTGGTCGGCGAACCCGTGGCCAAGGAGATCATCCTGGCCGGGCGCATCCTGAACGCTTCCGAGGCGCTGGCGGTGCACCTGGTCACCGAGGTGCACGAGTCGGACGTCCTGCTCGAGGCAGCGCACGCGCTGGCCGACCGGATCGCCAAGCAGGACCCGCTGGCCACCCAGCTGGCCAAGGAGGTCTTCCATGTTCCCGCCGCGGAGCATCCCGTGGCCGACAACGAGGCCCAGGCGCGCCTGTTCGAGTCCGACCAGAAATTCACCCGAATGACCGCATTCTTGGAGAGGAAGAAGCGATGACGCTCAGCACCGTGTCCACAAAGGCCCAAGCCGCTCAGTCCGTGCCAGTGCCGCACCAGGTCGGCGTGCTCGGCGGAGGCCGCATGGGCGCCGGCATTGCGCACGCGTTCCTGATGGCCGGGGCCCATGTCACCGTCGTGGAGCAGGGAGACGACGCGGCTGCTGCCGCCCGCGACCGGGTCCTGACCGCCATCGACAAATCCCAGAGCCGCGGTAGCGTGACCGCGAGCCGCGCCGAGCTCGGCGACCGGCTGACCGTGACAACGGATGCCGCCGCGTTCGCTGGCTCCGGCCTCGTCGTCGAGGCCGTTCCCGAGATCGTGGCGCTGAAGACGCAGGCGCTCCGCCTGGTGGAGGCGCACCTCGCCCCCACCGCCTGGCTGGCGTCCAACACCTCCTCGCTGTCGATCACCGATCTGGCCGAGACGCTGGACCGCCCGGACCGGTTCATCGGACTGCACTTCTTCAACCCGGTGCCGGTCTCGACCCTGATCGAGGTCGTCACGGGGGAGCGCACCGACCCGGAGCTCGCCCGGCTCGCCCAGGCCTGGGTGTCCGCGCTCGGGAAGACGCCGATCCTGGTGCGGGACTCGCCCGGATTCGCCAGCTCCCGCCTCGGCGTCGCGATCGCGCTCGAGGCGATCCGCATGGTCGAGGAGGGCGTGGCCAGCCCCGAGGCCATCGACACGGCCATGGTTCTCGGCTACAAGCATCCGGTCGGGCCTCTCCGCACGACCGACATCGTCGGCCTCGACGTTCGCCTCGGCATCGCCGAACACCTGCACGAAACCCTCGGCGACCGGTTCGCCCCGCCGCAACTGCTGCGCGACCTTGTCGCACGCGGTGACCTCGGACGCAAAAGCGGCCGCGGCTTCTTCGATTGGAAGGACGCATGATGACACTCCTCAGCAATGGCACCAGCACTGACACCGGCCCTGACACGAGCTCTGACACGGTCGTTCCCAGCTACGTTCTCGACTCCTGGTGGACCCCGGACACCGACGTGGTCGCCCAGCGTGTCCTCGACGCGAGCACCGGGGCCGAGGTCGCCCGGGTCAGCAGCGACGGGCTCGACCTGGCCGCCGTGGTCGAACACGCCCGCACCGTCGGCCAGGCCTCGCTCGGGGAACTGACCTTCCACCAGCGCGCCATCCTGCTCAAGAAGCTGGGACAGTACCTGGGCGGGGTCAAGGAGGAACTCTACGCGCTCTCCGCCCGCACCGGCGCCACCCGCTACGACTCGATGGTCGACATCGACGGCGGCATCGGAGTGCTGTTCACGCTGTCCTCCAAGGGCCGGCGCGAGATGCCCAACAGTCAGGTTTACATCGACGGCGACGTCGAGGCGCTCTCCCGCGACGGCTCCTTCAGCGGTCAGCACATCTACACCCGCATCCCCGGAGTCGCCTGCCAGATCAACGCCTTCAACTTCCCGGTCTGGGGCATGCTTGAGAAGCTGGCCCCGGCGTTCATCGCCGGCGTGCCGACGATCGTCAAGCCCGCGACGCCCACCGGGTACCTGACCGAGGCGGTCGTGCGTCACATCCTGGCGTCCGGCATCCTGCCCCTGGGCGCCCTGCAGCTGATCTCCGGCAGCGCTAGGGACCTGATCGACCACCTCGATTACCGCGATCTGGTGGCGTTCACCGGGTCGGCCGGCACCGCCCGCACCCTCAAGTCCCACCCGAACGTGGTCGAGGGCGGCGTGCGCTTCACGAGCGAGACCGATTCGCTCAACGCCGCGATCCTGGGCCCGGACGCCGCGGCCGGCACGGCCGAGTTCGACGCCTATGTCGCCTCCGTAGTGACCGAGATGACCAGCAAGGCCGGTCAGAAGTGCACCAGCATCCGCCGGCTGATCGTGCCGGCGGGCCGCCGCGACCAGGTCGTCGCGGCCGTCTCCGAACGGATGGCCCGCCGCGTCACCCTCGGCGACCCGCGCGCCGAGGGGGTCACCATGGGGCCCCTCGCCAGCACCGGGCAGCGCGACGAGGTGCTCGCCAGCGTCGCCCGCCTGATCGACGGCGGCGGACGCATCGTGATGGGCTCGGTGGACGCCCCGACCGGAACCGACCCGGGCGGCGCCTTCGTCGCCCCCATCCTGCTGGCCTTCCACGACCCGGAGAGCCCGGCCGTGCACGAGATCGAAGCCTTCGGCCCGGTGGCCTCCATCATCGAGTACACCGACCTGGACCACGCCATCGCGCTGGCCGCGCGCGGCGGCGGCTCACTGGTGACGACCGTGGCCACTCACCACCCCGATATCGCGCGTACGCTCGTGCTCGGGATCGCAGCGCACCACGGCCGGGTACTGATGCTTGACCGGGTCGATGCGCGCAGCAGCACGGGCCACGGATCGCCCGTTCCGCACCTCGTGCACGGCGGACCCGGGCGGGCCGGCGGCAGTGAGGAGCTCGGCGGCATCCGTTCGGTGCTGCACCACATGCAGCGCACGGCTATCCAGGGCTCGCCCGACATGCTGACCGCCATCACGGGGGAGTGGCACGCCGGTGCCGCGGTGCGAACGGGCATCCACCCGTTCCGAAAGTCCCTGGCCGAGTTGCGGGTGGGCGACCAGACCCAGGGCGGACCGCGCGAGGTCACTCTGGCCGACATCACGGCATTCGCCGAGGCCACCGGCGACAAGTTCTACGCGCACACGGACCCCGAGGCGGCGGCGGCGAACCCGTTCTTCCCCGGGATCGTCGCGCACGGCTACCTGCTGGTGTCCTGGGCGGCCGGGTTGTTCGTGGATGCGGCCCCCGGGCCGGTGCTCGCGAACTCCGGGCTGGAGAAGCTGCGGTTCGTCACCCCGGTGTCGCCCGGCGACAGCATCCGGGTCACCCTGACGGCCAAGCGGATCACCCCGCGCGAGACCGAAGAGTACGGCGAGGTCTGCTGGGACGCCGTGCTGCACAACCAGAACGATGAGGTCGTCGCCACCTACGACGTTCTCACCCTGGTCGCCAAGGAGTAACCCCCGGGCACCAGCTGAGAGCGCCACAGGCGGAGCGCCAGGTCGGGTGTCGAACGAATTCGACGGAGATTTTAAGGAATGAGCCGGTTTCCGGGCTGCTTTGGGCCGTTTCGCGCAAAATCTCCGTCGAACTCGTTCACGCTGCCGGCGGGGCGCGCGTACGGTGCGCGGCCGCTGTCGACGGCACGAGCGCGATCGGGCAGGCCTTCGATGCCGCACCGGAGTGCACTTCCCTGACTCGGTAGGTCTGCGGGTGAGCAGAGCATGACACCATGACTATGTGACTTCCGGGACAGATCCAGCGTTGGTGCCTGAACTTCTGGTGCGGGATCTTGAAGCCAGCATCGAGTTCTGGTGCGACTTGTGCGGATTCACGATTCGCTACGACCGCCCCGCTGACGGCTTCGCTTACATCATGCGGGGATCCGCGCACGTGATGCTGGAACGGGCGGGAGCCGGCAGGAACTGGATCACGGGTCCCCTCGAGGTGCCGCAGGGTCGCGGCGTGAACTTTCAGGTGGCCGTGCCCGACGTCGATCCGATCCTGTCGGCCTTGCGAGCGGCCGGCGTTTCACTGTTCATGGCGCCCGAGACGAAGTGGTATCGCGTCGACGACGAGGAAGCCGGTGTGCGCCAGTTCCTGGTCACCGATCCGGACGGCTACCTGATTCGGTTCCAAAGCCCACTCGGCCGCCGGCCGGTAGTCCGGTAGTCCGATAGGCCGGTAGTTCGACGGATGTGCGCCCGGCGGCCGCCTCGGCGGACACCGGCAGATTCGCCAGTCGCCATTCCAACATCCCCTCGTTCAATCGCGTTGCGCGGCGGCCGCTCCGGCGCAGCACGGCCATGGCCTCGTAGGCAAGCACGCAGTACTTGCTGCGGCAGTAGGCGACAACCTCGCGGTCCGTCGGCAGTTCACTGAGCCGATCGCTGAGTTCCTCGAGGGGGATGGAGAGGGCGCCGGGAATGTGCGCAGCGTGGTATTCCTGCCGTGGCCGCACATCCAACACGGTGATAGTCCCGGCCGTCGCGCGTGCGAGAAGCTCTTCCCTGGTGATTTCCTCGTGCGCATCGTCACCCGCCGCTTCGGAGTCATCGAGACCCAGATAGGCGATCCGGATGGATTCGACGTCTGCGAGATGGGTCTGCGCGACGCTGCGCACCAGGCTGTAGAGCCGGGCGACGTCATCCCCGGCGAGTCGGTAGTGAATCCGGGTGCCCTCCCGGCGAGTGCTGACCAGACCCGCATGTTTGAGGGTTTGCAGGTGGGCGGATGCGCTCGTCAGACCCAGGCCGGCCGCGTTCGCCAACGATTCCACCGTGCGTTCGCCCTGGGCGATCAGGTCGACCAGCTCAAGGCGCTTGCCGCTGCCCAGCGCCTTGCCGACGCGGGCAAACTGCTCGAACAGCGCCGATTTCTTTTCTCGATCGCCCATCTTTTTCCTCTCGGTTCCCTTCACACTAGCATCATCTGATAATCCATGGTTTTATGGAATATGATTCGGGCCCGTGTAGCGGCTCTCTCGCTGGAGAACGGACTATGAGTCAGACCCCGAACGCCGCAGACCAACCCAAAGGCGTGCGCCGCGGCATCTTCCTGGGCCTCCGGCAGAACTTCCCCCCAGTTCCTGTTGCTCGTCGCGGTCAACGCGCTGGTCGGCGGCACGCTCGGCCAGGAACGCACTGTGCTGCCGCTGCTGGCGGACGAGGTCTTTCAGCTCGACCGCTATACGGGCGCGCTGACCTTCATCCTCGCCTTCGGCTTCGCCAAGGCCGGCACCAACTATTTCGCCGGCACCTTCTCCGACCGCTACGGCCGAAAGCCGGTGCTGGTCGCAGGCTGCCTGATCGCCATCCCCGTTCCGATCCTGCTCATCCTGGGCCCGACCTGGGGCTGGATCGTCGCCGCCAACGTGATCCTCGGGATCAGCCAGGGACTGACCTGGTCGACCACCGTGGTCATGAAAATGGACCTCGTCGGCCCGAGCCGCCGCGGCCTGGCCATGGGCTTCAACGAGGCGGCCGGGTGCCTCGGAGTCGCCGCGACGGCACTGGCCACCGGCTACATCGCGGGCGAATACGGGCTTCGTCCTGACCCGTTCCTGCTCGGCGCGGTTTTCATCGCTCTGGGCCTCGGTCTGTCGGTCATCTTCGTGCGCGAAACCCATCAGCACGCCAAAGTCGAGGCCGTCAACCACCTGTCTGTTCACGCCCACGCCGGCTCCCTCAGCAATCGCGAGGTGTTCACCCTCACCAGTTTCCGGGACCGGTCGCTGTCTTCGATCAGCCAGGCCGAGATGGTCAACAACCTCAACGACGGCCTCGCCTGGGGGCTCTTCCCCATTCTGTTCGCCGCCGCCGGACTCAGTATCGAACGCATCGGCATCCTGGCCGCCGTCTACCCGGCGGTTTGGGGAGCCGGGCAGTTCATCACCGGAGGGCTCTCCGATCGGATCGGCCGCAAAGGTCTGATTGTCGGTGAGTTGATTGTGCAGGCTGTCGCCTTAGGGCTGGTCGCCGCCGGGGACAGCTTCGGGGTCTGGCTGACCGCAGCCATCCTGCTCGGCGCCGGCACCGCCATGGTCTACCCGACACTGCTCGCCGCGATCGGCGACGTCGCCCACCCCGAGTGGAGGGCCCGCTCGGTGGGTGCGTACCGGTTGTGGCGTGACGGAGGCTTCGCCGTGGGCGCGTTACTGTCCGGGCTGCTCGCCGACGCCTTCGGTATTCCTACGGCGGTCGCCGTGGTCGCGGCGCTGACCGCGGCATCCGGACTCGTCGTGGCCTTGCGCATGCGCGGAGACGACCATCTCCGTACCCGCAGCCGATGAGCCGTGCCCTTCGCTCCTGCGCACGCACCAACAGTGAACCCACGATGAGGCTCGCGGTCTCCTGAGTGCCGAATTGCTCGTTCGTTGACCACAAGAATGTCGATTCCGTCGACGTTCTGGCCGATGAACGGTCGTTTTCTAGTCGGTGGAACGAGGATGGTATACCCCCGGGTTATGTGAGCGGCAGGAAAAAGGTAGGCAGAAAATTCTCTGCCCACCTTTTGACCTGAGGTGTCTTATTTGGCGGTGACCGTGATGAGAGGGCTTCCGACCTCTACATGGCCAGACGCTGCCTGGTCGACCGATCCGAACTTCTTGGGGTTCGTCACGAGCACCGGGGTGACCAGCGAGTAGCCGGCATCCTCGATCACCTTGCGGTCGAAGGTCACCAGCGGGGTGCCTGCCTCAACGCGGTCGCCCGCGGCCACCTTGACCTCGAAGCCCTTGCCGCCAAGGTTCACGGTGTCGATACCCACGTGAATGAGCATTTCAACACCGCTGTCGAGTCGCAGCCCGAAGGCGTGACCGGTCGCCTGAGCGACGAGAACCTTGCCTGCTCCAGGGGCGTACACGGTGTCCTCGGTCGGATCGATTCCCACGCCAAGACCGACGATTCCCTTGCTGAACACAGGGTCCGGCACGTCCGTCAGCGGAACGACGATACCGGCGATGGGCGAACCAATCGTGGCCAGGACCGTGGCGGTGGCGGTGGCGGTTGCGGTCCCGGTGCCTGTTCCTGAGCCTGACGCACCGGCAACAACCGGGGCTGCGATGTCAGAGTCGGTTGCAGCTTCTTCGCTCGCTACGGTTTCCGCAGCCAGAGCCTCGGCGAATTCCGCCTTCTGCTCCGGCGTCTTATAGCCGGAGAGGATCACGAGGATCATCGCGGTGAAGAACGACGCGGTGATGGCGCCCGCGTACAGGGGAATGTTGTCGAACGCGGGGATGGTCAACAGCGAGGTGAAGACGAATGCGCTGGTCTTCACGCCGCCGCCGAGGCCGAGGATGACGCCGCCGACCAGGCAGCCCACGAGCATCCGTGGGTAGATGCGCTTGAACCGAAGGTGGATGCCATAGAGCGAGGGTTCAGAAATACCACCCAGCAGGCCGGCCGCGAGCGCGCCCGTTGCGGTCTGCTTCATCTGACGGTCCTTTTCGCGGATGGACAGGAACAGCACGCCGGCAGTTGCACCGAAGCACGCGAAGTTCCACGCGCCCATGGGGCCCTGGATGAAGTCATAGCCGAGGGACTGGATGTTGAGCAGCATGATTGCGTTCAGCGGCCAGTGCAGGCCGAGCGGAACCATGAACGGGTAGGCCAGCGGGATGACGACAGCGAAGATGAACGGCGAGAAGTCGTTGATCGACTTGAGGAAGTTACCGAGTGCGGCACCGCCGTACACGCCCATGGGGCCGATCAGGAAGGCGGTCAGCGGGATCATGATGAGCATGCAGAAGAACGGCACGAAGATCAGCTGAACGCTGGACGGAATGATCTTCTTCAGATACTTGGTCAGCAACCCGAGAACGACCGCCATGATCAGCGGCGGGAACACCTGCGAGCTGTAGTCGGTGACGGTCAGAGGCAGTCCGAAGATCTGCACGACTGCTGCCTTGCCGCCGAAGACGGTCTCTGCTCCGTCGGTGAGTCCCAGCGCGTTGAAGCCGGGGAGCATGACGACGGCCATGATGGCGAAGCCGACCCAGGGGTCAGCGCCGAGCCGCTTGGAGGCGTTGTAGGCGACCATCAGCGGAAGGAAGACGAAAACGCCCTGCCACATCAGGTTGATGAACGCCCAGGACGGGTCGAGGGTGACGCCTGGTGCGTTCCACGACGGGATGACCCCGAGGGTTGCCATCAGAGCCATGAACGTGATGAACAGGGATGCGCCGAGCAGCGCACCCAGGATCGGGCGGAAGGAGTCGGACAGGATCTCGAAGAACGTGTCCAGCCCGGAGAACTTTCCGCGCGGGCCCTTCGCGCGTCCCGCGGCCTTCACATCGGCGATGGTATCGCCGGTGCCGGTGCCGTGGTCGCCCGCATGCTTCTTCATTGCGGGAAGCGCCATAATGTCGTTGTATACGGTATCTACGGATCCGCCGACGACGATCTGGTAGCGATCGCCGGCCTGCGGAACAGCGCCGAGAACCAGAGGCAACGCTTCGACGGCCGCTTGGTCAATCCCCGATGCATCCTTCAGCGTGAAACGTAGCCGGGTGGCACAGTGGGTGAGGCCGACGATGTTTCCGGCCCCTCCGATACTTTCAATAATGTCTGCAGCGGGTTTCGATGCCACCTTGGACTCCTTCTGGTGTTAATGCGGATTTTAATGATTCCGCTTGTTACGGCTCAGCGCGAACCACGCTGGCTGGCTGAAGACCGTAATGGTCTCCACGCATCGTTAGCAACGATAACGGTTTTTTGGACACACTTAAGCATAAGGACACCGCCGGCCGTGCGCGGAAGGAATTATGCCGTCGCGAGTCAGCGATGAGTCGGTACCATCGCGGGATGGGGAACCACGAAACACATCCGCCATCGCGAGCAGTCTTGTCCAAACCAATTGGAGACCTGTGGCCACCTTTCGGGCTGAAAATCACCTGCGGCCCCGTTACGTTGTCTCCCGTTCGCGACGCTGACCTACCCGAACTCGATGCGCTCGCTGCGGCAGGCATCCACGCGCCGACGGAGATGCCGTTCTTCTTCCCGTGGACCGTAGGTTCCCCGGGCGAGATCCGGTTGCGACTCATGCAATACCACTGGGCACAACGAGCCGAGATGTCGCCGGCGGCCTGGTCGCTCGAGACCACGGTTCGCTTCGACGGTGAGATCGTCGGTTGCCAGAGCATCTCAACCAGGGACTACCTCGTCACGAGAACGGGGGAGACGGGCTCCTGGCTCGGCATGAAGCACCACGGCCGCGGGATCGGTACGCGCATGCGTCAGACTCTCTGCGCATTCATGTTCGATCACCTGGACGCCGCCGAGGTCACCTCAGCGGCATTCGTTGACAATCCCGCGTCCCTCGCGGTGTCGAGAAAGGTCGGTTACCGGGAGAACGGAATCGGTCGCCTGAAGAGGCGCGACGGCGAGATGGTCTTGAACCAGAAACTGGTTCTGACTGCCGACACCCTGAACCGCGCCGAGCCCGAACTGAAAGTCGAGGGCGCACTGCAGCTCCGGGACTTCCTCGGCCTGAATGGTCGCGATCAATGATCAGGGCTTTTTCCTCCACATTAGGGGTGTGATCGGGTTATCCACAGGGTGCGTGTAGGTGGGCGGATGCCGCGGGCAATGTCGGTGGGTGCCCGTAGCGTGTGTGTCATGAAGCCCTCATTT